>JAMWDF010000070.1 GCA_023818865.1 Candidatus Omnitrophota bacterium | reverse complement strand
CGCAGATGATTGCCTCAATCTCGGCTAGCTCCAGCATTCTTCGGTAGTCAGTGAAGGTAAGTTCTATGCCAAAATCTTTTTTCACCCCGGCTAATGCTTCTTCCACCGGATCACAAGCCGCAATTACTTTCGCTTTTTTCACTCCCTTCATCATTTTCAGATGATGCCGGCCGATTCCTCCGCAACCCACAAGACCAAGATTAACCATCTTTCTCCCCCTAGTTAAAGAAAATAAATTCCTGGGCGCCTATCCCGTAAGTGAGAACATTCTCCAGACCGAATTCGGTCCACCGCTGTCAAATCAAGGTCTGTCACCACTAGGGGCTGGCAGCCTGACTGGTTAAAACTAATGACTTCTCCAGATGGTCCAGTAATCAGAGCCTGTCCCGGGTGGGTAAAAACAATGGCCACCTCGCTCTCATAGGAACGTGTCTTCAGCATCTCCAGATTTCTCTGGTCATGCATACCGTAAGATGGGTTAAAAATGATTCTGGCGCCCTTCAGAGCAAGACTTCTAACTGTCTCTGGCCAGCGCCTGTCAGCACAGATCATCACCCCAAAAGGTCCAAAATCGCCAGAGAAAATAGGTAAACTTTCTCCTGGGGTAAATTTTTTATCATGAGTTTGACAGTGGCTCTTATCGTACCAGCCTATTAGTTGACCGGTTCGGTTAAAAATTAGGACGCTGTTAAATACCTTCTTTGTTTCTTTCCGCATACAACCGAGAAAAAACCAGCAATTCTTTTCTCTAGCCCACTGGCTAACTTCTTTGATATAAGGCGAAGTCAAAGGATTAGTGGCATACCGACGCAGCATTTCAGTCGTCATCTGCTGTTCAGTCGCCAGATAACCATCCAGGAAACATTCTGGAGTAATAATGACATCCAGAGAAAATTTGGCGCTTTCTTTAACAATATTGCTCAGTTTCTGGAAATTGGCTGCCAGTTTACCTTTCTCAGGAAGAATTTTCACTTGGCCAATTCGCAAATTCATCTTTTCCCATCTTGGTCATCTTGTTCTGCCCACTATCCGTCTTCTGCTGGCGGTTTTCCCTGCCCGGGGTAATTCTAACCTATCCCCTCGGCTGGTTCAAACCAAAATAATCTTTCCTTCAGAATGTCTCTTTCTTCCTGCCCCAAAAAATGCTAAAATATGCTCAAAGGAGGTGAGAAATATGGGCAGAAAAACCGCTAACGCTGTCCGGAAAAAAAATCAGAATCAAGTCATCTACTGGTTTACCGACGGCGTTACTCCGACAGAAGAGGGCCGATCAATTCAGTTTGTCCGGTTTCTGCCTGCCCGGAAGGAAAAACTAAATAAGGAGGAGGGCATCTCCTGCTCTTGAGAAGACACGCTTTTTTATTGCCATGCTCCAGGTGTTTCTCAGAGAAAAGATGCTTCCGGGAGGGAAAAAGATAAGCCGGCTTTCCTGGTCGGCTTATCTTTCTTATTTCAGAATTTCATAAAAATGAACATCAACATCCTGTTGGTAGCGAAGAGTAACCGAGTTTTTCTCCCAAGACAGGGGATAAATTCTCTGCTTCCGGTAGCCAAGCCAGTTTACCGCCCAGATCTCCGGTTTTTTGGCAAAAGGCAGCTTTAGAGTGATAATGGCATTTGTTCGGCTCCATAGTGCCACCTGCCTGGCTGTCTGAAAACTGCCAGTGTCAAAAGGAATAGCCAACACTTGAATCTGATCAGAAGAGGAGATAATGTTCAATAGGGAAGTAACAGTTTCTTCCCCCTGGTTCTGGCCAAGCCAACCTTGAAAATCATCCCGGTCAACCTTCATTCTACCGGCGTCAGTATTAACCTCTATGGACCGATCCAGCGTGGCATAGAGTCGGTGAATTTCTTCCCGGGAAAAAGGCAATCTTACCCCCCATCCCACCAGGGTATCATAAAGGACTTGGTTGAGTTCCGGGTTATCCACCAAATCACAGTTGAAAGCGAGAAAACGGTCTGTCTTTTTCCAGCGTTCTCCAGGAGAAAACTCTATTCCGTGCAAAGCCAGCCATTGTTCTTTTGCTTGCTTGTTTCTTCCGGTGGAATCTGTTTGTCCGTGACACCACAAAATGGCGTGTTTGGCCCGCCCATAGTCTCCGGAAGGACTTCTGCCTTCGTGAAGCACCACCTGGTCATCTGGACCATCATAAACTGTATCAAACAGATAATAGTCCATCCGGACCTGGTCATAGAGGAAACTGTAACCACCTTTCAGCGGCTGAGTATCACAGGGGCTATTCAATCCGCCATAGCAGGCTTCAGTTTTCGGCACTCCAATAAGCAATCTAGGTGGTTCTTCCGCCAGCCTGGCGCGCTTGAAGGCCCAGCCGACAAAGGAAAACGGAGCCCGCCGCTGGTCAGTATCTGGATTGATAGAACTGTTCGCCTCTTCCAGGCCAGGATAAGCCCCATAACCCAATTTGTGGTGACTCCACTGGTCCAGACCATAAGCCAGTCCAAAAAGACCGGCAGCCACCAGACCGTTGGTGGAAGCTGAGACATCTGCCCCCTGATTCCAGACACTCCACTCCCGAACATGGGTAGATTTTGACCAGAAATGATTGAAAGAACCAAACTTATACCATCGTTCCAGAGAGCGAAAGTTTGTATCCGCCCCATAGGCACTTCCACCCAGTGAATCACATATTTTCAAGTAGGGATGAAGGTTGGTCATCTGAATTTCGTAAGTGCTGAAACCACACCAGGAAATAGAGCATTTAACTCCGAGAGAGCGAAGATAATCATGCATAGTCTTGATAAAGGTATAGACTTCGTTGTAAACCCATTCCAGGGCGTCAGAAACTCTGGGACTGGCTATCCGGCTCTCCGCATCCCACTGATAAAAAAAGTTTGGCGATTTAGCCACTGTCTTGAATTGGGGGGGAAAGTGGATTGTTCCTTTCGCCGGGTCTTCTTCCGAAGTCAAAGGTTCTATTGCCCAGGCTTCCGCCAGTTTTTCTCTGGTCTTATACTTGGCCAGAAGAAAGTCATTAAACCTTTTTCTCACCAGAGTTTTCTCCGGCTCAGCGAGAGATTCAAAGTCAAATCTTCTGGCTCCCAGGCCATAGTCCTCATTAGCTATTTCCACAGCGACAATGGTCGGGTCGTCTACCAATTTCTTACCGGTGTAAGGATTAACTGTGGTCAAAAGTTCCCGGGCGTAATTCTTCTGGGCTCTTAAGTAGACAGGATTCCACAGTCGGCTCACTGGTCGGCCACGCGGGTCTTGACCGTTCTCTGCCATATAAAAAGCACCGTCTGGTTCACTGTACCAGCCATAACTATGAAGGCAGATATCCAGGTAGATACCCGCTTGTCCAAATTTCGCCACCTGATAGAAAACGTTGTCCAGCGCCTGTGGTTTCCATTTTCCCGTAAATTGGTCAGTCTCACTCTCACTACCATAGATCTGTCGGATACTGCTTACTCCCATAGCTGGCAAAAGCCGAACGGCCGGGTCAACTGTTTGTTTATCAGGCACGTGATTCCAGTGTCCTCCCCAGAGAAAAATTTGTTGATTGTTTTTATCTACGTAGCTACCATCGCTTTTCCGAGTAGTGATAATTCCGGTATTATCTGTGGGAACAAGCAGGGAACTGAATTGAATAGCGGCTGGCAAAAAATTGGTTTCAGGGATTTTTAGGTAGGATAATTCTCCACCATAGATTACAGTAACTTCACCTTCTCCAGGGAAAAAACAGTGGTGCTGGTTGAATGAGAAAACCGGCTGAGAAGTTTTCATCAGGATAAAATGATGGACAGTAGTGGTAAAAGGTTTGCTTTCCAACGAACCCCGGGTAGAGGAAGCATCAGCCAAAACAGTCAACTCATTCTTCCCTGACTGGACAGGAGGCAAGGGAAGAACATGTTGGCCAGGACGAAAGGGGACCAACAGGTTCTGACCGTTAAGCCACATCTTGCTTTCCGGGAAATCTCCCAAGGTCTTGTAACAAAGAGTCCAGAATCCGCCTTCAGGCAGGTCAAAAGTGATCCGGAAAACTGCTCGACAACCTTTTTCCAGGACAAGATTACTCATATTCTCCCAGCCAACTTCTGACCCAATAGCCTGGACAAAATTTTCCTCTTCTTCCATTAAACGCCGCTGAATATATACCCGGGGCTGATAACATTTTACGTGGCCGGCGGTAATGTAGTTGCCACGGTGCCCTTCCCCGGAGAGGAAACGACCAGTAGCCTTTTCAAACTTATGGATAACAAAAGAATCCGGCGACTTCCTAGCTAAACGATAGACATATTTCCCGTCAGGCGTGGGAAATTCTATCTCTGGAAGAAGGTTCGGACCAGCAAGATTAACTGTTTTGAAACCGGAAAATAGTTCCTCAATCTTTTTCTGATCTATTCCCAGGGAAGATAATGGCGGTCCCATCTGGGCACTGAACAAAACAGCTAACTTGGACCTTTCAGCCACCGGAGATGCCTTCAGTTTTTTGGCCCAGGTATCCAGTTGCTGGTTGAGTTTAATCAGTTCGGGCAGCGGCGGTAGAGCTTCCTTTATTTCAACATTGGCCAGCGTCCGGTCCGTCTTAAAGGCGTGGGTAGTAGGGGAATCCCAGATTTCAACTCGCTCCCTCAAGACCATTTTCAAATCCGCCCCTGCCACCGCAATAAACTCACTTCTAGCTGGCTGATAGACTACCCGGGTAATTTTTTCTGGATGGAAATGGGGCAAAGGAATGTTGTCACTAACAAAACCGGAAGGAGTTGCCAGTCTAAGTTCCACCATTTTCTTCCGGTCAATCCGGTGAATACTTCCTCGGGGCACCTGGCTGAGAAAAGACTGGTCATCAGAGCCGCTTGCTTCTATCTCTACTCCGTAAGTTAGATGCCTGTCAGCTAAACTGATTATGGGTCGGTAGCCAATAAGGACGGCCGAATCTTTTTCTCCCAAAAAACGCACTTCACTTAAAACCAAGTCATCCGCGAAACAAACATAGCGTGCCAATCTTCTGAAGCCTTTATAGGGAAGAGTAACCAGTGATTCAACCTGCATTAATTCTGGCTGGTAGAGCAAGTGAATCGGCTCGGTGAAGGTAACCCCGTCATCAGAAAAAGAAATATGGAGGCTGGCTGGTTCAAACCTTTCCTGTCTTCGGTCCACTACATCCGCAACTTGAACAGCCAGGGTAATTTCTATTCCATCTATGGCCACTATTTTACCTAAGTCAAAAATTACCCCTTGGGGGAAGGACTGAACGAGATTCCGATTCAAAGGATATTTCGCTACCCCAACCAGAACCGGGTTAATGTCTCCTTCTGGCCCTGGATCCCTCCGTCCATCAATAACCACTGCCTCGGGAGTACCTGATTTTATCCAGACTCGGTGCTGACGAGGGGCAAAAGCAACCACAGGTAATGGCTCTTTTTCCAGAAATGTATCCCGGTAAAAAGCCAGATCATCAGCGGTCACTCGTCCGACTGCCTTGTCTAATCCCCAGGCGACCCGGACCAGGCTGGTACCATTCGGCAAGTTGAACCTTCTGAAAATTCTACCAGTCTTCGCTTCCCGATATGCATTCAACCCTGGCCGGTTACCTTGAAAGACAAATCTGATAGCGTCAGGCAGCCTTTGTCCAGCTTGGTCATAGCAGCGAACCTCAATTACACCTCCCCCTTTCTTTTCTTCATCAATGGGAACGACCTCGCCTTCCTGGTCAGAACCGCCCAATAGGCCGGTCAAAACCCAGGTTCCTGAGGTATCTTTAATTCTCACCGGTGAAGATACCAGCATTGCCCAGGCTGAAGAACTATCAGTAACTTCAAGCCCGGCGGCGTGATAAGCCCCCCGATTGAAGATATAGGCCCTTCCTTTCCCTTCCAAAGTCCAACCTGAAGGTAGTCCCCCCACCGCTAGACTAAAAGTACCATTTTCCAAAAGATTTATTTGGGAATTTACTGGCCAGTACCGGCATAATCTCTGCCCGAATTCAGCGGCAACAGAGCTGGTGAGGACTAACAGGGTAATGCCCACAACCAACCTGGCCGATAGAGGGTGGGACTTCACTCTTCTCCTCTCTTGTTAAATTTTTATCCCAGGCAGTCTATGAATTTCTCATCTGGTAATATTCTTTTATGTCCCTGACTTCTATTACTCCTTGTTTCAATTTTTTCATCGCAAGCGTTGTTGCCTTAGCAGCTCTTACAGTCGTAATCAAGGGAATGCCTCTGTGAACAGCAATTGTTCTGATAGAAACAATATCTTTCTTTGACTTTTTTCCTGACGGTGTGTTTATGATCAAGTGGATCTGATTGTTCTTGATGAAATCTATAACATTGGGCCTTTCAGATTCACAGAGCTTCCCTGCAATTTTCACCCCCAGACCCCTTTCAGAAAGAAATCTTCCTGGGCCCCTGGTGGCAATAATTCCCAATCCAAGATTCTGAAGTTCTTTGGCTACCGGGTAAATTAAACTCTTGTGTTTGTCCTGAACAC
The DNA here is from genome assembly GCA_023818865.1 of Candidatus Omnitrophota bacterium. Taxonomy (GTDB): domain Bacteria; phylum Ratteibacteria; class UBA8468; order B48-G9; family DSTR01; genus JAMWDF01. The sequence goes on along the minus strand of JAMWDF010000070.1, from coordinate 4,082 downwards.
TGATAAAGACATTTCCGTGTAAAGGAAGCCTTTGTCCCGCAGCCAGCTGACTTTTTGCGTAAGCCATTTCAAATGTTCTGTCAATACCTATCACCTCTCCAGTTGATCTCATTTCAGGTCCAAGAACGGCATCAACATTTGAAAATCTGTCAAAAGGAAAGACAGATTCTTTTACCGCTTCTTTTACCGCGAAATAGTTCAACTTTACTTCTTCAGTAAAATCAAGCTGACACAAGTTTTTCCCTAGCATTATTCTCGTCGCTAACTTTGCTAACGGTATACCGATTGTTTTGCTTACAAAGGGCACGGTTCTTGAGGCACGTGGATTAACCTCAAGAATATAGATGATATCATCTTTCACGGCAAACTGTATATTAAGAAGCCCTTTAATGTTCAGTGAAAAAGCAACCTTTCTTGTGGCTTCCTTTATTTCATTTACCACTGATCCTTTTAAACTGAAAGGCGGAAGTACCATTGCGCTGTCACCGGAGTGGACTCCTGCTTCTTCTATGTGTTCCATTATGCCGCCGATTACGCATGTTTCACCATCACATATTGCATCCACATCCACTTCCGCTGCATCATCAAGAAATTTATCAATCAACACAGGGTGGTCGGGTGAAGCCTCCACTGCTTTTTCCATAAATTCTTCAAGCGAGGCCCGGTCATAAACAATCCGCATAGCCCTTCCGCCAAGCACATAAGAAGGTCTGACCAGAACTGGAAAGCTTAAGTTTTCTGGTATCTGAAGGGCTTGAGAAAAGGTTGTCGCCGTTTCACTTTCTGGTTGTTTCAGCCCGAGTTTATCAAGAAGTACCTTGAACTTTTTTCTGTCTTCTGCAATATCTATGGCTTGGGGACTTGTGCCTAGGATTCTCACACCTGACCTCATCAGGGGTATGGCAAGTTTCAAAGGGGTCTGGCCACCAAATTGAAGAAGCACGCCTTCCGGGTTTTCTTTTTCAAAAATGTTCAGTACATCTTCCAAGGTCAAAGGCTCAAAATATAACCTGTCAGAAGTATCATAGTCAGTTGAAACAGTCTCGGGATTGCAGTTAATCATAATGCTTTCTTATCCCTCCTGTCTCAATGCTAACGAGGCGTGAACGCAACAATAATCAAACTCTATCCCTTGACCTCTCCTGTTTGGGCCTCCTCCAAGAATCGCTACCTTTTTCTTCATAATTTCCACATCGCAGTCTGTTCGTAGGTTGAATAGTAATAGGGTGTGTAAGCAATAAACTCTCCAGCGCAGGTATCCACGCATTTATAGTCACATTCAATTCCGTATCTTTTTCTCAGCTCTCTGATTTCTTCTTCAGAACTGCCCAATAATTTCCCTAAACAAAAGTCAGAAAAACCTAATTCTTTCGCTTTTTTCATTGTTTCGTAATCAATTATCCTGTCTTTAAATCTTTCAATTTCTTTTTCAAAATCAACAATTTCTTTTATGTTTGAAAGAAACCACTTGTCTATTTTGCACAGTTGATAAACTTCCTCCAGGCCTTTTCCGGCCTTGAAAGCCTTCCTAATCATAAAAACCCTTTGGGGATTTGGAATCTTCAATCCCTCCTCAAACTGTAAGTCAGTTTTTATATCTTCCAGACCAAGATAACCTTCTTCCATGCTCCTGAGGGCTTTGTTAAACGCTTCTTTGAATGTTCTGCCAATGGCCATAACTTCTCCGACAGATTTCATCGCTGTACCAAGAATAGCCGGTGTATCCTGAAATTTTTCGAAATTGAACTTCGGTATTTTTACAACACAGTAATCAATCGCTGGTTCAAAACAGGCCGGGGTCTTTTTTGTAATATCGTTTGGTATTTCGTCAAGGGTATATCCAACGGCAAGCTTCGTAGCAATTTTTGCGATCGGAAAGCCAGTGGCTTTTGAAGCAAGAGCAGAACTTCTTGAAACGCGCGGATTCATCTCTATAACTACCATATCTCCATTGTCAGGATTTATCGCAAATTGAATATTTGCCCCCCTTGTTTCTACCCCTATCTCCCTTATAATCTTTATCGCAGCATCGCGCATATCCTGATATTCTTTATCAGTCAATGTCTGAACTGGGGCCACAGTAATGCTATCTCCTGTGTGAATTCCCATAGGATCAAAATTTTCAATTGAACATATGATAACCACATTGTCCTTAATGTCCCTCATCACCTCAAGCTCAAATTCCTTCCAGCCATAGACTGATTGTTCAACAAGTATCTCTCCAATAAAACTTGTCTTCAACCCCTTTTTAGAAAACTTTTCAAATTCTTCAACATTGTAGGCGATCCAACCGCCTGTCCCTCCAAGCGTATATGCAGGCCTTATGATGACTGGAAAACCAATCTTCTTCGCTATCTCTAGCCCTTCAAAGGCATTTCCAGCAATGCCGCTTTCGGGAACTTTCAGCCCAATCTTTTGCATTGACCTTTTGAATAATTCTCTGTCTTCTGCTTTTTTGATTGCCTGGTAATTTGCACCTATGAATTTCACACCAAATTTTTCAATCATGCCATTCTCCCATAACACCGTAGCCAGGTTTAAAGCAGTCTGCCCGCCAACAGTTGGGAGAAGCGCGTCAGGCCGTTCTTTTTCAATAATCTGGGCCACGATTTCTGGCAGGAGAAGTTCAAGGTAAACCTTATCAGCCAATTCAGGGTCTGTCATAATTGTCGCAGGATTGCTGTTAACAAGAACAACCTGGTACCCCTCTTCTTTTAGGGCCTTGCAAGCCTGCGAGCCAGAGTAATCAAATTCGCAGGCCTGACCTATTACAATCGGGCCTGAATCTATCAACAAAATTTTCTTAATGTCTGTTCTTTTCCCTATTTTTAATCAGATTAAAGAATTTCTCAAAAATGTATCTTGAGTCTCTCGGGCCAGGTGCATCCTCAGGATGAAACTGAACGGTAAAAACAGGTAGATTCTTGTGTTCAAAACCTTCCAGCGTTTGATCATTGAGATTAATGTGAGTTACTTCAATATGCGGGTCTCTTATTGAGCCTGCGTCAACGCAAAATCCATGGTTTTGCCCGGTGATGCAAATCTTTTCGCTTTTCAAATCTTTAACAGGATGATTTGCTCCATGGTGACCGACCCCCAAACACTTGCCCGAGGATCTGGCACCCAAGACAAATGCCAAAAACAGGATATTTTTCAAATAAGATTGGAAACTGTTTTTATTAAATAATGAAGCGGTTCAGCGTCTCCGGGGCCATTTGAAACTAAGATTCCATCCGGCTTTTCCTTTTCTATGTCCTGACAGAGTGCCGTGGCAGGATATACAATAACCTTAATCCCTTTGGCAGCAAGAATCCGCAAAGTGTTATATTTTACTCCGCAATCAATAACAACAACCTTCTATTCACCGCCAAAGTTCCAGGCATAAGGAGCGCTTCTCACAACATCTTTAACAATATCTTTTCCAACAAGTGATGGCGACTTTTTGACCTTTTCAAGCATCTTTTCTTTATCATGTTCGCCGGAAAATATGCCTGCCTTTTGAGCTCTCTTATCTCGCAACAATTCCGTGATTTTCCTTGTATCCACGCCTTCAATACCTGTAATGTTATTTTCTTTGAAAAGCTGGTCAATAGATTTCTCCGCCCTCCAGTTCGAATAGATCTTGCTTTTTTCTTTCACCACAAAACCACCAAGGTGGATTTTGTCCGATTCAACATCAAGATTGTTTATTCCATAATTGCTTATTAAAGGAAAAATGTCATTGTTACAATTTGACCTTTATAAGAAGGGTCATAGATGATCTCCTGATAACCTGTCAGGCTGGTATTGAAAATGAGTTCGCCGAAACATTCGCCCAAAGAACCAAAGACCTCTCCAGCGAATATTGAACCATCTTCAATAACCAGATAGCCCTTCATTTCTTACAAGTTTCCTTTTTGAATAAATCCGCTTTTGGCTATAAGGGAGTGATTGTTCGGTTTTTACATAAATTAGATTTCTTAATGGTTTCAGATTTGTGAATTATTCCCTCTGGTTTCGTTAAAATTTTACCATGGAAGAGAGTCAGAGGAAAAGGGAAGAGGCTGTCAGCCACTATTTCAGAAGTACACGGAAAATAATAG
>JAMWDF010000001.1:11681-43066 GCA_023818865.1 Candidatus Omnitrophota bacterium | reverse complement strand
CTTTTTCTTCTTCTTCCAGACTCACTTTCTGCCACCATTCCTGATTTTCTTTCTGGCCAAGGATGTGAAACCAGTAATAGATTTCTATGCCCTGAGAGTTTGCCTTGGGGATAAGCTCATTGAGATAATTTGGTGGAGCGTTAATCATCAAGGCGGTAAACCCCAACTTTTTCGCGAAGGATAAAAGTTTCTGTTGGTCTTTTAAAGCTCCGGTCCAGCCACCCCGCCAGATTTTTTCTTTTTTCTTCTCTACCAGGCTAGTCACAAACTCCATCGTTTGCCACTTGGAGGGGATGTGGCAGTCCACGATACCCATTACCGGCCAGGTCCAGTAGACTCTTTCAGCGTAAGGACCACTTCGCCATACCCGGCCCAGGTGGGCTTTCCAGATATCCCCAGGTTTTACAGGAAAAGTGCGCATAAAAGGTTTCAGACTGGTCCAGGGGATGGCTAGTTCCACCGACCAGCCGGTGTCCCGGTCAGTCAGGTCGTTAAGGGTGCCTTCAATGTTGACCGCGCTTATCACTCCGGGACAACTCCATTCATAATGATAAACTCGGTCAGGCGGCTGATTTTGCAATGAGTCTTTACCCCGGGTAAAAAAACAATCAAAGAGGGAGTTGAACGGGTTGACATGAAACTCCACATAATTGCGCTCATCAGCATCAGGGTCAAAAATCGCCTTAAGAAAGGTATCGCTTCCCATGATTTCTGACTCGTTTCTGGGAAAGACCAGCGGCGCGCCATACCGCCTTTTCAAGTCCACGGTCGCCCAGACATTTGTCTCTTGGAAAAATGCGGCGACGTACAAAAATTGCTCATCCCAGATAACTCTTGGTTCTGAGCGAAAAGAAGGTAGCTGTCCGCTAACAATATCAAACAGTTTAATCACCGGTGCCTTTTTCCAGTCATCTTCTATGAGTTTTCCATCAATAATTATTTTTCCGGTGGCTTTTGGGCATTGATAAGCCGCAGCTTGAAGACAGAAAGGAAAAACTACCAGGAAAACCGGCAAGAAACTTAGGACTTTCTTTAGGCCTCTCATTGTTTTCCTTTAATCGGTCTGATAGCCATCTTTTTAAAGGTCACTTCTCCGTTTCTGGCAAAAAGCGTCAAACTGATTCCTCTACCTTCAGGTAGCCGATTAATCAGGCATCTTTTCCGGCCGATTTCTACATCAATGATATCACGAATTACAATAATATCTAAGGAGAAAGGAGAGGTCAACCCCTCTACTTTTTCCCGCCCTTCTTTTCCCAGGTGAACGGTTCGGTCGGTGGTGTTAAATCTCAGGCAGCTAGCCGAAAGTGCTTGATTTTGCTGACCGAATACCAAGCCATAACAAGCGTTCTTGCCACCTGGAACGACTAAGCAATTCAACCGGTAAGCGGCTGGCAAATTGGTTATCTTTGCTTCGGCCGCCTTATTAGTTCCGCTCAATTTCACTTGCTGACCCTCCGCTTGGACTTCCGGCGTCACCTCCTTCAGGGAAAAATCTATTGGCTGGCCAGTCTCTGGCATCATCTCCGGGATAAACCTTGTTCCCAGGTAGCCATCTTGCAGCTGGATAATTTCCCGAAACACCAGTTGCCCGGCCCATTGAATCTCCCCGTGGTTAAGATTGCTAACCCGGGTGCCCAGCCAGGCTACGCCCAGCCTTCGGCCAGAAGAAAAAGGGGCTGTTCTCATCACCGCCTCCAGCCGGCAACCGAGGATGTCTACCTCTGGTTTCAACCAAGGACCAAAGGGAGAATCTGAAATTCGGTAATGGGTGGCCAGGTTTAGGCTAAAAAGAAGATAATGATACTGGTTCCAGACAAAATACTCTGGACATTCTGGCGCCAGTTCTTCTTCCAGAAGATAGAATGGTTCTTCTGCCTGCCAGGCCCAGAGATCGCGGGAAGTTAACCGGAGAACACACCCTTGGCCAGCGCAGCCCGGGTTTTCCTTCATAGCAGTGACCAACATCAGGAAATTACCGCTCTCAGACTGAAAAACAAATGGGTCCCGGAAATGGTAAGGAGAAAAACCAGCCGGTGGAGAAAGAAATGGGTTAGGGTGGGTTTTCCTAAAAGTGACGCCGTCTTCGCTCACCGCATGACTTAAGTGCTGGGTTCTATCTGTTTTCCTGGTAGCATAGAAAGCGTGGTATAGCCCATCATGGTAAAAAACAGAACCGGTGCAGATAGAGCCTTCCCAATCTTCAGTAATAGGTATAGCCACAGGATGCTCCTGCCAGTCAACCAAGTCCTTAGTGGACAGATGGGCCCACTGGTGGCCACCTAGCCCATTTCGGCTTTGATGATGGTTTTCATCCAGGAGATAATATACGTGAAAAATGCCTTGATGAAAGAAAGGCATGGCATCACCAGCAAATTTCTTTTCTGGTTTGAAATACTGCCAGGTCATACTTTTACCTCACTTGTCAGGGAAGCAAGAACCGATTTTATCGCTGGATAAAGCCTGGAGTAAATCCGATACTTTTCCTGATAGATTCGGTGGCGGGTGTTATCCGGATAGAAAACCTTCTCTTTCTTGATGAAAATTGAGGCAGCTTCTTCAGGGGAGGAATAAACGCCTGTAGCCAGTCCAGCCAGGATAGCACAACCAGTCAGTCCTGCTTCGGTCACTCTTGGCCGAACAAAAGGTATCCCTAGTATATCCGCGTGAATCGCTAACCAGGCGTCTGACCTGGCGCCTCCCCCGGAAGCCAGACATTCTGCCACCGGGATACCCAGCCGGCTTAAAGAAGTCAACCCAGGTACAAAGTGAAAAACAATACCCTCCATAATCGCCTTCAGAATCTCCCCACGCGTGGTAGAAGTTTTCAGACCAACAATTACCCCGGAAGTCTCTGGAAGGTAAGTCGGCCACTGGACCGGTTCAAAATGTGGGAGGACCAGAAGACTGGTTGGTTCCTTCGGCATCTCCTGGTTAAGTTTGTCGTAGATGTTCGGCTGGCTGGCTTCTGCTGAGGCAAAGGTGTCCCGGAACCAGCGGATTAAAATACCTGCCTGGTTATAAAGGAAGGCCACGGCCAGCCCAGGCAGCACATGGTTTTCCATGTTAAGGTTCTCTTTCAGGAAACCCAGGGGTTCGCCAACAGGCGCGAAAATTGGAGTGAGGCACTCATAGGTACCTAACCCACAAACCACTTTCCCTTGAGAAATTCCGCCGCAACCCAGGGCATTCAGACACTGGTCATGTCCCCCGGAGACAAGAAGAACACTGGGGTCAAGAGATAATTCTTCAGCCAGTTTCTTGGTCACCTGACCCACTACCACTCCTCCAGGGACAATCCGGCCAAGTTTTTCCCGGGGGATTTTGCTCCAGTTCAAAAGTGGCTCTGACCAGTCCTGGTGACAAAAATCAAAAAGCAGGGTTCGGCTGGCCAGGGAATTACTGGTCACCGCCTCGGCTCCCAGCATGAAATTAATCAGGTCTGCCCAGAGAAGGAAATAATCAGCTTTTTGGTAAAGCTTTGGTTGTTTTTCTTTCACCCAAAGTAACTTAGGCAGAGAAAAATGAGGCCCAGGTAAATTTCGGTTGAGGCGATAAAATTTCTCTAACCCGAACTCTTTTATTAGTGCCTGGCTATACTGGGTTCCTCGGCGGTCAAAAGAAAGGATGCTTGAGCCAAGAATCTCTCTCCTTTTGCTCACTGGGACCATAGCTTCGCCGAGAGAACTAACGCATAAAGCCTGGACCTTATCCTTTCCTGTAGCCGCGGCCACTTCCTTAATAACCTGTTTTGTTTTTTCCCAGACTTCCAGGCTATTCAGTTCCGCGTACTCAGGCAAAGGTCGGGAAAAACTGTATTCCTGATAAGCAATAGCCAGACAGCCGCCGTCAGAGGAGAAAGCCGCGGCTTTACAACCAGACGTGCCAACATCAACGCCTAAAAGACTCATACCTCTTCTCTGAGTAAATCCAGGTTACCAGCCAAAGCAAGTTCATCCTTAAGAATCCGGCAGGCGGTGTGATAAACCTCTTGCTGGGCTTTGCTGACAGAAGTGTCTAACCACCGTTGGTAAACCTGTCGGATGGCGGTGGCGATGTTGATTTTGGCTGTGCCGTTTTTTATGGCTGATTGAATATATTCTTTTTTGATGCCGGTTCCTCCGTGCAAGACCAGCGGGATACCAGCAGCCTGCTGTAATTTTTTCAAATGTTCAATATCTAACCGCGCTTGGAGTTTTGGTTGTTGACTTGAGGCCTGGGAGATAGCCCCGTGGATGTTGCCGATAGCCACGGATAACCAGTCCACCCCGGTTTCTTTAACAAAGATACCGGCTTGTTCCGGGTCGGTGAAGCCCTGGCCAGAAGAAAACAATTCTTCGTAGGAAGGTAGTGGTCTTGGTTCGTGGCCAAAAACCGCACCTAATTCTGCTTCCACCGGTTTACCGATAGAGTGAGCCATTTCTACCACCTTTTTGGTACACCAGATATTTTCTTTTAGAGGCAAGCGAGAACCATCCACCATCACTGAATCGTATCCGCAGTCTAACGCCCGCTTAATAATGCTTAAAAAATCAACCTTCTGGCCATCCTCGTCAATCACTGGAACGTGGTCAAGATGGAGTTGGGTGAACCCTTCTTGACCTACCCGGGAGTATTCTTTCGCAATTTCTTCTAAACTGCCAGCCTGGAACTTTTCCCATTCCAGTCTGGCCACCATAATCAAGCCGAAGGTTCGCGTATCTACTAGTGCCTGGACCACCGGAGCCATCATCGGTCGGTAAGGAATGTTAAAACCAGGGATGGCCGTAGCTTTTCTCCAGGCAATGTTAACCTTAGATTCCACACTAAGCCTTTTTTAGTGCCACAGGAATAACTTCACTGTGGCAAAATAGATGAATAACCCGGTGATATCCACTAAGGTGGTCAGCGCTGGACTGGCTACAACTGCCGGGTCATACCCCATCCCGGCAACGGCTAAAGGTAGAAGTGCCCCCAGAAGAGTAGAGGTGACCACCTGTAAGCCTAGAGCAGTAGAGATAGCTAAGCCCACTGTCATCCAGGAATATCCAGCTGGGATAGAATTTTTGGCTAAAAAAGCCACCCGACCGAAGGCTACTACAGAAAGCACCACAGCCAGAGAAAGAGAAACCTTGAATTCCTTCCAGACAATTTTCAAGGCGTCTCTGACTGAGACTTCTTTCAACGCCAGGGCCCGGACGACCAAGGTGGCTGATTGACTGCCAGTATTGCCTCCGGTATCAGCCAGCATGGGCATAAAAGTAGCCAGAATGCCAAACTGAAGAATCAGACCTTCATAATTCTGGACGATGTAACCGGAAACAAGGCCAAGCAAAGCCAGCGCCACTACCCAACCTACCCGGTTTCGGAAATGTTCCCACGCGGACGTGTGCAAATAAACCCCGGCTTCATGGGGGCCAGTGATTGCCATTAGTTTCTCTATGTCTTCAGTATGTTCCTGGGTGATGATGTCCAGGGCGTCGTCGTGGGTGATAATGCCCAACAGCGCCCCATCGGGTGAAGTTACCGGGAGAGCAATCAGGTCATATTTCTGAATTTTTCTGGCTGCCTCTTCCTGGTCGTCGGTGACGCAGGCGGAAACCACATCCTGGTGCATAATCTTTTCAATTTTCTCTTCAGGATGAGCCAGAATCAGGTCTTTGAGAGAAACAAAACCGAGCAGCCGTCTCTTCTCATCCACAACATAGGCGTAGTAGATTGTCTCCCGATCAGGCGCTTCCCGGCGCAACCGATTTATTGCTTCCGCCGCCGTGATGTCAGCCGGCAAACTCGCATAATCAGAGGTCATCACTGCCCCAGCCGTGCCTTCAGGGTAAGAAGAAAGACGGCGGATATCTTCCCGTTCGGCTTGAGCCATCGCTGGCAGAATCATTTCTTGTTTGTCTTCTGGCAAGGACTTGAAAAGGTCTGCCCGGTCGTCCGGAGACATATCCGAGAAAAGACGCGCCAGTTGCTCCCGGGGGAGTTTCTCCACCAGTTCCTTTTGAACATCTGGTTCCAAATAGGCGAAAATCTCTGCCCGTAACTGGGGAGAAACAGATTGAAGAACTGCCCAGACTTCATCTGGTTCCAGCGCTGAGAGAAAATCAGCCACCATCGCCGGAGAATTTGTTTCGCAAAACTCCTTCAATTCCTCAGTATTGTTCTGGGCGAGATACTCCCTGATCTCCGGAACTAAAAGTGGTATCTTCATGGCTGGCCCTTTCTCTGCCTGGTGGCTAGGCAGAAGGCCAGCCAGGCAGGAGTTAAACCAGAGCACTAGCTACAAATTTCAACGACCAGCGGTAACAGCCTTCACCGCCAGAATCTTTTCCGGTTTTACGGTGAGGCTGACCTCCTTCTCCTGTCTCAGTATTCCTCTCAGTCATTTTTCGAATTTCCTTCCCAAAACATATTTTAGTCAGATAGTTGCTGGGAGTCAACTCTTGCTGTCAATCAAGGAAGGATAACCATAAGGGAAAGACTCAAAGATGGTGCCCAGAAAAAAGAATGGTATAATCTTTCTTAGAAAAATTAAGCCGGACAGGTTAGAGGAAAGAGAAAACTACAGGAAGGGAGTAGGAAATGCACGGGAAAATGGAAATAAGAGCGGTTCAGTTGGATTTAGCCAGGCAGATGGAAACTCTTCCGTTTATCAAGGAATTTATTGATTTTGCCAGCGGCTTTGGGTATAACAACCTGGTTCTCTATCTTGAAGGCAGGGTAAGGACCAAGAGCTTTCCTTATCCGGCAAGAAACGCCAGTTATTCTCCGGAAGAAATGGCTGAGATTGTTGCCTACGCTTCTGGAAAAGGAATGGGGGTTATCCCGGTGGTTTCCAACTTGGGTCATACTGAACAATTTCTCCGGTATCCAGCCCTGGCTCCTCTGGCTGAACTGCGGGATGGCCGGAGAGGTCGTTTCTCTCGACGATTATCAGTGGTTTGTCCTTCTCTTGAAGCCACCTATGCTTTTTTTGAGGCTTATTACTCAGAAATTGCCGCCATTTTTCCTTCGCCTTACTTTCACATCGGCAATGATGAATCCTGGGATATCGGTTACTGTCCGTTGTGCCGTCGCCGGCTCAAAAAGGGAGAAACGCAGTCAGACATCTTTGCCGCCCACTTGAAACGGACCCACCGATTTGTCACCGGAAAACTGGGCAAAAAGATGGTTATGTGGGATGACCTGTTTGAGCATTACCGACAGTGTCTTTTTGAGATTCCCCGGGATATTGTTTTGTGCTGCTGGCTTTATGATGAATTGGTGGATATTCCCCGGGCTCATTTCTGTAACCGGCGCCGGGAAGATTGGCTCAAACTCTATGATAAGTTAGGCTTCTCCTATCTGATTGCGCCGGCTGACAAGAGTGCGGCTAACGGAGAGACTTTCACCCGGTACGCCTACCGATATAAACCCTTAGGAGGCCATCTGACTACCTGGGAAAAAGGGACCAGTTTCCTTTACGAGCATTATCCCACCCTGGCTTATATTGGCCGGCTGTGGCAACATGGTTGGCCTGAAGACCCGGTGAAGTTATTCCATCAGGTTAACCAGGAGATTTTCCAGGTAACTGACCCTGGTTTTCTGGAAGCTGTTAGAGTTAGTCAGTATCTGGGCAGTTGTTTCTTACCTGGCAGGGTAGAGGAGCTACTCCGAGGTTCCTTTACTCCTTCGGAAAACAAGAGATTTCTTGTTCGGGAATACCTTTACCGGCAACTCTTACCTTTTTTGGCTAAAGTTTCTTCCTTGGGCAAGAAGGTACTGGAAGATATCCTCAATCGGCTGCAAGAGGAGAGTATCACTCATCGTCTCCGGCAGGCAGTCGCCGGTGTGTCTGGTCCAGCTACTGACCAAGAAAAGCGCTGGTTTTTGTCTTTAGGCCAACTGGCTTTGAAGCAGGTAAAAGAACTGAAAGAAAAAAGAATAGAACAGTGGCAAGAACATCGAGCCGGTCTGCCTTCAGAAAGAATGGCAGAAAAGTTTGACCTCTGCCAGGAGAATCTTACTTCTTTTTTCCGTCTCTTTGTTGAAAATAAATCACCTTCTTTTCTCTGGGTTAACTACTTCTTGCCGGATGCTTACAATGCCCAAAAAGTCCGGATTTCATTGTGGAACAAGAGAAAGAATACCTGGAACCAGGTTTACTCAGGCGTACCTAAACCAAACCTGTTAGACCCAGGACAGACGCCTTATTTCACTCTTGGTACTCAGTTACCCAGCAGTACCCGGCCAGAGAAAGTGAGAATAGAGGCCTGGGGTTATGGTGGGATTGGTTTTACTTACTTGAAATTAGTGACTCCTAAAGGGGTATTTGTTCCGACAAAGATAATCAGGAAAAAAGGTCTGGTTTTTCATCCAGAGATGGTTTTGGTGGATGATAGTCGCTGGTGTTGGCTGGGCGACCAGGATGTCGCCGCTTCCTTTCTTGATACCAAGAGGGCAGAAAAAATCCATCTTCTGGAAATCATCCTGACGAAATCTTAACGCTCCAAGTGAATTTTAGCCAGCCGGTCCACATCATGTACTGTACAGAAGGAGACCCAGGAGTCAATCCCGATTGAGCCGGTACCGGTAAAAGCCGGACCGCTCACCCGGACGATGTTGAGATAAAAAGTATCACCAGGGGAAAGAGGTCTGGGAAGCAGTGTCTTTAAGGGAATAGAAAGTCTAGTGACCCAGCGGTCAGACTCTTTGGTGTCTGAGATTACACGGACATTGTGGGGTTCTAAAGGCACGTTTTTCTGCCAGTTAATTTCCCCATGGGAAAGAGCGACCACTAATCCAGTTGGCCCAATGAGATATTGGCGGTAAGGTAAACTTCGGTCAGTCGCGACAAACAGTTCCCAGTCATCGTAACAGGAAACAGAGGGAGAGACACGCAGTTGGCTGGTCAGACAGGGGTCAACCAATTCCAGGTAAAGATATTCACCGTCATGGCAGATTTTCCCGGAGAATTTTCTGGCGGCTGGCCGGTCTGTTCCCCGGTCATACCAGGGTTCAGAGAGAGAACAGGCTGCCGTCCAATCTATGCTGGCCGGGTCTCCAGCCGCCGGGGACACCCGAATCGCTTTTATTTCTGGGATAGGCGCTTTCATCCTTACCTGGAAGGTCTGACTGCCGGTTTCCATATATTTCCAGGTCGCCAATTCAAACAGGGCTATCCTTTTTTTCTCTATTGGGCTTTCCGCGAGCATTTTTGCCTGCTCTACTAGTTGCTTAAGGTAAGCCATCCTTTCTGAAGTCCCTAATTTCCCCCAGGCAATCTGAGCATTCTGGTGAGCAGGTTTCTCTGGGTAGTTGGCTGGATCGCAATAGATTTTTTCAATTTCCAGGTAAAATTTTTTCATTGGGGCAGCTGCCTTCCCATAATAAAGTCGGAAATACTCATCCAAAAGAGAGTTGACCCTCAAATCAGGATTGTCCATCAACCGGAAGGTGAGATAGGCTTCTACTTCCTGACCATAACCACAATGAAACATCCCCTGAATTTTAAGCTTACGGAAAAGACGGAACTGTTGGCCAATCACCTGGCTAAAATACCCGGGGAAGCAGTGAAACTTGCCATTGTTGGCTATTTCTACCGGGAAGCAATAATAAAGCCAGAGAAAGTATGGCCTTTTTCCTCCGGACTTCATCCAGGCCGTTAGAGCTTTCAACTCATTCTCGTACTCCTGCCTGGCGTAAGGCATTCGGTTAGAAGCAAAACAGAAGTGAACCGCCACATTTGGCTCCAGGTTAAACTTCTTATGCGGGTAAGTATGGGTCATGTAAGCCAGAGTGGAAATCCACTTGTCCGGATGGGTCTTTTCCACTTCCTTCGCTACCTGGTTGACAAACCAGAAAAAGTAATCGCTGTGCTCTCCAGTGGAGAAAACTGCCATTTTTTCTTTCCCTTGCCCTATCAATTCCTGGCAGCGGGCACAGCGGCAGAAAAGGCTGTTATCCATAGGCTCTACACAGAAGTTGTTTTCCCCCCAAGCCTCGTTCCGGTCAGCAATTGGCTTTAGAGAAAAAGGATGCAGTCCCTTTCCGTCAAAATAATCTCTGGCATCCTGAACCACCTGGGCGATTACTTCAGGGTGGGTATAACACAACTGGGGTGGAAGTCCCTGGTATCCTTGAGCGAACCAATCTGGTTTTTTCTCCACAAATATTTCCGGTCTGTCCGGATTCTTTTCCCAGAAGCGGTGATAGTAGTTGTAAAGAGAATGGTTAGCCATATACTTTTCTCCGCCATTCTTGTTGCGGTGGAAGAAAAGCATGATGATATTTCGTTTAGCCATATTATACTGATGTACATTGGTAAATTGCTGGTGGAGCGCTGGATAGGCAGCTGATTCATAAGTGGCAAATCCTTCGCTTTTGGCTGGCCAGAGGGCAGTGTAAGCATCATAAACTTCAGGCGAAGGCGGAACATACCGATACCGGAAAAATGGTTTTCTCCTCATCCGGGTACCTTTCACTACTAGGGTCGGTTTTTTCGGTATTACCATGCCCAATTCAGTTGGATTAAACCACCGCACTCCACAAAAATCCCTCAGAAAATCATAAACAGCGAACATCGTTCCCCGTTCATCCCATAATCCCGGCCAGGTTTGATAAGCATAAACATTCTGACGAAAATCATAAACGACCTCACCCTGGTCTTTTTTATCCCGACCCATAAGAATCAGAACCTTCGGAAGAAACTGAATAAGATATTCCTGGGACTGGAAACTGATATTGATCAGCCCGCGCTTTCTGGTGAGGCTGGTTTCTCCCAAGGAAATAACAATCCCCTGAGCTTGGGATTCATCCCTGACAATGGGAAAATCTGCGCCAGTAATTTCTTTCAGATGCCACTGGAGTTCATAGGCAGCCAATTGCGCACTTTTAGTTGGGGAAGAATCCAACAGAATACTAGCTTGAGCCTTTCCTTCTTTAGACAAAATCAGTTCTGCCGCCATACTTACCTCCAGAAAAGAAATGGCGCTAAGGAAAGAAATTATAGCAGCTATCTTCATAATTCCCCCTAATAACTAAGTCTTATTCTTTCGCCCTTCTCAAAATATATTATCACAGGTAGCACAGAAACTACCGATGAGAAAGAAATTTCTGCCTGAGAAGGATAGCTAACCAAAAAGTTTATTCTCCATGGTCTCATTTCCTTACGGGGGTGTCGGTGTTTCCTGGGCTTTTAACATCAGGCTGCAGGAGACAATCACCAAAGTCGCCCCCAAGGCTATTTTCAGACTAAAACTCTCTCGGAAAAGCAGAACTCCAAGTAAAAGGTTAAATACCGGAACAAGCATACTGATGGTAGAACCGGCGGAAACCGAAAGATAGCCGTATGCGTGGGTCATCATTAACTGGGCAACGGCTGAGCATAAACCAATAGCGACCAGAATCAGTCCTCCACCTAATCTAATATTCAAAGGCTCCAGGCTCGCTGGCAGAATTACCAGCCAGAAACCAACCAGGCATTGAGACAAATAAATGGTATAGGCAGAGTTGGTACTCCGGGCTTTCTTGATAAAGACCACCGCGATTCCGGAACTCAAGGCTCCCAGCAGGGCTACCCAATGGTAAAGACTGATTCTAAAAAGCCAACCTTCTCCCTGGTGGCTGATCAGATAAATGCCGAAAAAAGAAAGGAAAATTAGCAGCCATTGTTTCAGGTTTACCTTCTCTTTTAAGTAAATAGCACTGGCGATGGTGCCAAAAACAGGAAAGGTGTAACTGAGGACCGTTCCCTCTCCCAGGCCAATCTTTTGGATGGAAAAGAAAAAAAGAAAGACGCCGATTCCTCCAAAAAAACCTCGGGAAAAAAGAATTAAGTGCTGAGAGAATTCCAGTTTTATTTTACCAAAAAGAGCCATTGACCCAAGGATAGCTAAACCGATAGTAAATCGGAAGAAAGAAGCCTGATAGGAAGTAAGATAACTCGCATGCCGCAAGAGAGCTGACATTACAGCAAACACCATTGCTGAACCTACCATTGTCCAGACGGCGATGTGCCTGGGCGGCATCTTTTAAGGTAAAGTTACTGGTTGGCTGGTGTCTGAAGATAGGTAGAGACCGCAGAAAAGGGCGACTGACTCCCGGCCGGTTTTTCCATCACACTGGACTGGTTGACCGCTAGTGATTGCTGCTACCATATCTTCAATAATGTTTTTGGGTAGGTCTTTCGGTGATGGAAATTCAACCAGGTTGAGTTGTTCCGGTTCTGGCGCTGGCGCATTCTCTGGAAGAACATAGCCTGGTTTCTCTCCTTCAGCAGCGGCTGGCTGTTTCATTCTTTCAAACAGACTTACCTTCCCGTCATGCCAAACTAACGAGCCAGTGCTTCCAGTGAGAGTGATACTGGTACCCTGTCCGGGAAAACTACAGGTGGTGGAAAAGATAGTTCCCAGGGTTCCTGATTGGAACTCTACCACTCCGGCAGAGGTGTCCTCAGTTTCTATCCGGTGAGCGAAAGTTCCTTTTTTCCCGTAAATTGTTTTTACTGGTCCCAGCCAGAAGAGAAGTAAATCCAGAAAATGTACCGCTTGGTTAGCCAGAGAACCGCCTTCTGTTTCCAGCCGACTTCGCCAACCAGCTGGCTTGCCCCCGTCATAATAGGATTGCGCCCGGAACCATTTCATCGACATCTCCGCCGCAATCAGTTTTCCGATTGCTCCCTGCTGAAGAGCTGCTTTAATCCGGTGATTATCAGGTTCATAGCGTAACCCAAAATCTACCGCCAGAACCAGTCCCTTTTTTTCCGCCAGCTCAATCGCTTCATCGCAAACTTTTACCCGAATATCCATCGGTTTGGTGGTGAAAGCGTGTTTGCCGGCTTGTAGCGCCTTGATGAGAAACTGACCATGGGTGCCGCTGGGAGTGAAGATACCTACCACGTCAATATCATCCCTTTTTAGCAGTTGGTCATAATCTTTAATCCACTCACAACCCAGTTCTTTTTCGGCGAGTTTGCCTCTTTCTTCCCAGATATCGCACACCGCCACCAGTTTAGCCCCAGAGGTTTCCGGGATGAGATTAGCCCTTCCCCGGCCCATGCCTAATCCGACAATGCCAAACCTAATTTCATTCGCCATGATTCTCCCCTCTTACTTTGAGATCGAGTTTTTCCAAAGCATTATTTGTTAATACTTCTGATTTTGTCTCGTCAGATGTTAATTCCAAGAATTTTTCAAATAGTTTCGACTGTAGGTTGCGAATATATTTTTCATAAGATTTCACTGTTTTGAAAACAATTAGGTTATCAGCAGGTATCTTGATAGTTTTCTGTCCAAGATGGTTTGAGTATAAAATATAGAGTGCTTCGGACGGATTTTTAGCTTTATAACGAAAATAGCCTTTGGGCGAAACGATAGTATCTTTGTAGTATCGGTCTAACTGCAATATAGTGCCGGGAACAGTTATTTCCTGGAATCTAGTTTCTTTACAATCTAAGAAATCCTCAGGGAATTTTTTTATCCCATCTGCCAAAAGTTCATTGATTGCCTGCGAGACTAAGTCGGATTGTTCTTGGGTTAGCTCAATTTCAGATGGTTTTTGTTGTATAAAAGTATTTGGAAATGGCTTATTTAAAAGACCGTATTCAGCAAGTTTTTTTTTGCCTTTTTCTGTTATTTTCCAGATACCATGAACACTTTTATCAAGAAAACCTTTATGAACAAGTCGCAAACGAGCCCAATGGACCCTATTTTCAAATTTTCTATAAGGTGTGTTTGGCAAAAGTTGTTCTCGCTCCTGTCTTGTAAGTTTGAAATAGTCTGCTAATGGTACATAAGCATCTTTGGGTTTTATTTCACCACCGGCACTATTTATCAGGTGTAAAAGTGGAATCTCTATCTCTTGGTGTGTAGGTATTGGCATAATCAGATTCCTTCTGCCCCTAGCAAATTGAGTTCTCTAAAAACTGTCTGAGTTAACGTTTGGGCCATTTGATGGTAAAGTGTGCGGTCATAAAATGCCTCAAAGAATTTCTTCTTCATCCCTCTGCGTTTACAAATTTGACATAAGTAAGATTCCCCATTCTATCAATGTTAAAGTTTATCAGTTCAGGTTTTTCTTTTTGTAGTTTTTTTAACAGATTTATTCCATCTCCTATTTCAAAATATATCTTCTCTTCTGTAATTGCTTTTATTCCAGATAGGAGAAGTACATCCTCAATAGAAGCATAACCTAATGGACTTTTTAATGTACCGTAGGATTTAAAAAACAAAGGTAATAGTTTAGAAGATTCTAAAATTTTCCTTGCCTTGTATCCAAATGCTTTGTTGCATACTTCAAAAAATGAGTTATTGAGGAAATTTTCTATATAATCGGTTCTTGAAAATTCAGAAAAAAAAGTGCTTCCCGCATCAGAAAGTTGATATCTAAATTCAAACGGAGTTTTCTTTGTTACTAATCCTAAATCAACATATGGTTCAATCCTCACAACAGTTGTGTTGTTCCTCGCTGTACGGCTACCTGTATCAGGTTTACCTTTCCATTTTTCAAGTATTCTTGCTTTATCAATCAGCCGCTGGACTTTTTCTATATCATCGCCACTTCTTACCTTTGTTCTTGCTGTCTTTGCTAACTGCAAATAAATCTCTGAAAGATAATCGCCAAGTGAACGATTGGTAAATTCTTCCATTCTTAATGCTTTGTTATATAAAAACCTCATAACATCACCATCAGACCGAATCAGTAGAAAAAGAAAAGCCAATCTCTGACTATCGTTGATAATCAGTGGGTTACTCTCAGGAAGATAGTTTTTGAATGCTAATAACTGATTCTTGTCGGTTAATGCGATCAGCATCTGGGCTTTCCCAAGGAGAGAATAGGAGGTTTTCCTGATTAACCCTAAAGAAATAGCAAGATATGGATATATTTTCCAAGCATATGGCAATAATTTACCTGTTTTGGACGGGATTCTGCTGTCTGCCAAGTATATATCCTGGAGTTCTAAAATAACCTGATTATCCTTTTGAATAGTGTTTCCGGTTAGTATTGATTCATAGTTTCTTTTTTGTTTAATATATTCCTCTACATTTTTGTCAAATGGAACTGATACTTTTTGGGAAACAGCAGCAAGTAGATCTCTTCCAACAGTGGATAAACTGCTTGTCCCGTAATCTGCACATTTTGCAACGATATACTTCAAAAAACCGAGTCGTTGCTGGCAATATTCTGTATTTTCGATAACACGGATTACTTCCATCATCAAAATCCTCCGTGAACACTTACTTTTGGTCTTATGTCCACAATGAAACACCGGTCTGTTTCTGTATCAGAAACCAAGGCCTGACCAATATCAAGCATTCTTAATAACTCATCAAAAGAATGAGTGGAATTACCATATTTTGCTTCATCCGGTAGCTTTGATTTCAAATTTTTTCGGACATAATCTATATCATTCTGAAGGGTCAATTTATGAGCAATAATTGTATCAACCTGTGCTAAGATTCGCTGGTCAACCGCTGAAGGTTGTTGAGTAGTAAACATGAATGAAAGGCCAAAGTTGCGTCCTTCTCTAACTAACTTTACTAAAACATCGGTGGCTGAGGTTTTTCTTTCCGATGGTAAAACGTTTTGGGCTTCATCTAATGCTATCCAGGATGGCGGGATAGATTTTGTAATTTTTTCTATTAGATGATTTTTTTCTTCTTCTGTAAGATTGGAACTGATTCTTAAGCGTTTTTCGCTTTCCGATGCAACAATTCTTGATTCAATTACTTTACGAATAATAGATGAAACTATCACTGATCTTAGTTCATCTGACATCTTATTCATAACCAATATACTAAGATAACCGCGTCTAATTAGGTCAGTTAATTCAGTGCCTTTCTTTTGAAATAGTAAGTTCTTACTGTAAATAGATAACTGTTGACGAACCGCTCTGAGTGTTTCCCGTTGGTAGTTATTTTGTAGTTCGGTATCTTGGTCTATACAACTGATTAAATCCTGAACTGAATATTCTTTTACAGGTGAAAAATTTTCCCTTCCATCTGACCAGCCATCAGAAGTAACCTTAATGTAGGCATCATTTAATAACTGACCCATACGGTCCTGAAAAATATCAAGTCCCAACAGATAGCCCCAATCCGAAGCATTAAAATCAGATGTGTTTATAGTGAAATCTTTGTATGAAGAAGGTGTTGTATCTTCTCTTGTGCCTCGTGGTATCCAAACCTGTACATCTAAAGGTTCAACTTTTATATCCCAACCTTTGTGAAATGAAATTTGTTGCTTAATAATTTCTTGGGTAGATTGGAAGGAAAGAGGAGTGTCTGTCCATTGAAATATACCTAAGGTATCAAATAACAGGCATCCACGTATTTTGGATATCTTTGATATGGATGTCTCCTTTTCTTTAGTGCAAAGCCCCTCTGAGAAACTTCCAAGTGTATATGACTTTCCCGAACCTCTTTTGCCAAAAATTGCAATTACATGCTCTGAGGATACGTCATAATTTATTCTTGTAATCTGCCCGGATTCTGCTAATCTACCAAGAAATACAAAATTGGGAGGAACCTGGGCCTGTCCACTAATCAAAACTTCTCTATCGTGGAATATTTTGGGTTTTACAGTAAATTTTTTCATCTGGTTTTATGAAAAAACTACGGGAGCAATCTCATTAACGATAGTGTCCTCTATTACTGGTTTTTTCTCATCCCAAGCAGCAATAGCACATTCATTGAGACACTTTATAATGTTGCGAGGCAATGCTCTTATTGGGTCCTGTGAAGCATAGTCGCACAATAAATCAAAAGAGCTGTGGGTAAATGGATAGGTATTTAATGTGGCATTAAGCTTTTCTTTTTGAATCTTTTGGTCGGCAGTTATTTTATCTATCAATTCCTCAAGTAATTCTTTAAGGAAAACTTGCACTTCGTCAACTGCTGGTAAATTACCTATTTCTTTAATATTAGTTTCTCCAAGTCTTGTTCTAATATCATTCCGAACCAGTAATTCTGGCATATCGTCTAATGTCAGGGCAAAACCAGCAATGATAAACCCGATACTTGAATTCGGTGGGTCTGAAAGTTTTCTCAAATAAGTATGAAGCGATTCTGATGCATCGCCGGTTTTTACGTTTCTAAACTGTTCTGCTTCGTCCATCAAGAAAATTATCTTTTCCCCATTCACCTCAGCAAGCTTACCAATTGCTATTAATGCGTTTACCAAGTCTCCGGTACCAATTTGCCCAAGATTTCTTGTCACTCGCAGTTGTTCTAATTCTCGGGTGGATAGTGTCTGACCGCAAATCCACCGCCAAGCAGACAAACCAATATCGCCACCCAAAAGTAAATTTATTAGCACAGATATTATATTGGGGTCAGCAACAATTTTTTTCAACTCTTGTTCTAAATTTCCTCTGTTTCGAACTTCCTCAAGCCATTTTACTACTGCATCTTTACCTATCATCTCTATAAGTTGAAGGTGCCAGTCAAAATCAGTGGATTTACTATGCATTTCTAGGTCCAGATGAATGGTCTTTGGTGTTAATCTACATGCCTCTGGCTTCTCGGTTTTGAGGTGATGTTCGATGTGAAAAAGGGTTTGTGTCTTTCCTGAGCCGTAAGGACCATAAATGATGATTTTAGGTACACCAGGGTCAACAAAAGACCTACGCAACTGCCCTTTCATCCAATTTTTAATTTCATGTCTGCCGAAATAGAACCTGCCGTCAGTTGGATTAATCCTAGCATCAATTGTAAAACTTTCTCTGTCTTTCAAACAAAACCAATCTTTGAATTCCATTCTAGTTACCTCCTTCTGAATGTTTAATTTTCTTATCCTTTGATTCTGGCAGTGTTGTTAATATTTCAATTTCCTCACAAGGTAACATACTATTCTACAACAAGTTCTGTAAATTATAAAAGGCATTGACTAGGTTCTGTCAAGTTTTTTCTGTAAATTCCCCCCTTTTAAGTCGCAATTGCCGCCGGTTTAATTTCGGGTAACAATTCAGAATTGGTTAGTTCCTCAGTGGCTTCTTCTTTCTGGCTATTCAGGTACCGATGTTGGGTAGTTACTTCCTGTAGGACCATTTCCATCAGCGTTAATCGTAATCCTTTTTCACTCCGATGATACCGGCGAAACAGCTCCGGACAAAACTTCCCATCCCGTAATTGGGGTACTTGGAAGGATAACTTCCCGATGCGCGCGGTAATGGTTATCGACTTACACCCCGACCGATATTCTTTTCTCTTTTCAAACCGTTGGTAGGCTTCCCCCTAAATACCTCAATATCTCTATTCCCAATACGTGCTAGGACGCCCGTTCTATCAGTCACCGCAAGGGTTCCAGGGTATCCCCAACCAATTCCCCCAACCCCTCAATCAACACCCCTTTTCTTTTTTCCTTCCCTCCCATACCATTTCTTTGGGCCATCCTACCTTCCCTTGTTAAGTAGTTTAACTCCACTTAAAAGATGGGCGATGGCCCCCTTTTTGTCAGGGAACGTGCCTAATAAATTTACAGAAAATATCTTACACTACCACCACTTGAGCCACGACAGAAAAATACTTATGTTTCTCCTTACTGGACACAAGAAGAGCTTGAAATGGTTGCTAAAGCAAGAAGGGTTTTAGGTTATGGAGGCGCTTTCCCTCCTTATGAAGGATTAAAAAAGAAATTCCTTAACGCGAAGACCTTCCAACGAGCTTTAAGGCTGAAACCACCTTGTATGTAAAACGAGACAGAAATTCTTCGTTTAATGGAGATTAGACAGCAAGTAAATCTGTCCTACCAGTTCCTCACTAAAAAAAGAAGCTAGCTGGTAGCTGTCAGTTTATCTGAGTAAGGAGGAAATTACCCTTTTCCGGAGACTGCTCTGGCAAACCGGAGGTAGTTCAGGCAGTATTCATCCTGGCCTAAGACTGTCTGACTGAGGCATACGGCTTCCTGCATCTCCGGAAGAGTCGGGTCAATGATAGCTGAATCCAGCCCATGGGCTAAACTCACCACCAGGAAATACTGGTTAATCTTCTTTCTTTCCGGCAGACCAAAAGACACATTAGACAATCCACAGGTCGTTTTCACTCCAGGATAGAGCCTTTTCAGCTCTTTCATCGCGTCTAGAAAGACCAGACCATTTCTTGTGTCTACGCTAATGGGTTGAACCAAGCAATCTACATAAATGTTTTCCACCGGCAAGTTAGTTTCAGCAGTCACCAATTTAATTAACTGGTCGGCTACCTGGATTCTTTTCTCGGCGGTCTGAGGAATACCGCTATCATCCATCGTCAACGCAATCAGTTTTACCTGGGGATGATTTTTCAATACAGGCAGAAGACCTTTAATCCTTTTTTCTTCGCCGTTAATAGAGTTAATCATTACCTCCGGATTTTCTACCAGAGGCAGACACTCAGCCAGGACCGCTGGGTCAGAACTATCCAGAGTTAATGGTCCCTGGTCTTGTTCCTGGACAGTATGAATCAACCAGCCGAGGTCTTCTTTCTCGGTACCTTTTCCCAGTCCAGCATTGAGGTCAAGATAATGAGCCCCTGCCAGCCGTTGTTTTTCCGCTTCTTTTTTGATAAAGGCAGCGTCTCTTTTTTCAATGGCGCGGGCGATGGTTTTCCTGGTAGCATTAATCCTTTCGCCGATGATAATCATTTTTTCTCCTTAGTATGTTATACTCAAAATAATGAAAGTTTCTCGCAAAGACTTTGAAGAGATAGTTTACCGGAAGTTCCAATTACTGCCAAGTGTAATCCGGCAAAATCTGGATAATGTGGAGATTTTTATCCAGGAGGAACCACCAGCTGGCCAGTTTCTTGGGCTTTACCAGGGAGTGCCTTTCCCCAAAAGAAAAAATCCCGGTTACTCTCTAATTCTTCCTGATAAGATTTTCCTCTACCAGGGACCGATTCAACGGGCCAGCCGTAACCAGGAAGAGCTGGAAAAGATGATTGAGCAGGTGCTTTTCCATGAGGTTGGCCATTACCTGGGATTGACAGAAAAACAACTCCGGCAGATGCAGCTTTAAAAGTAAACTTTTCTCTCTGGCTGGAAAATTGCCGTGTCAAATTCAGTTAAACCCAGGTGGTTGGTGAGAAAATCAAGGTGTCGGCTTAAATCTCCGGCTTCTTCCAAGCAGTGAGCGTCAGTGCCAAGAGCCAATTTCCCCCCTTTTTCCAGACAAACGAGGAAAAACTTCGGATCAGGCTGGTTGGTGTGAAAGTTTATTTCCGCGGCCACTCCTGTCTGGATTAGAATATCAGCCACCTTTGGGTAAAGGTGGGTGGGTATAGGTAGCTTGTATCGCCGGAAAATGCGGAAAGGATGAGCCAGGATTTGAATCCCGGAGTGACACAGTCTTTCGCAGGCAGAGAGGAAACTCTTTTCTAGTAATCGGTTTCCCTGATTTAATGCTTCCTCTGGAAGCCAGTGAATGGCGCCCAAAAGAAGGTCAAAGTTTTCCTGGTCTTCCGGAAGGAGAGTGATATTTTGGTGGTAATCCAGTTCCACCTCGCCCCCAAGCAGGACAAAGTCTGACCGGAGTTTTTTCATGGTGGTTAGAAAATTTTCCATTCGGTCTCTTTTTTCTTCGCGGCATTTCCTAATCAGGTCAGGCTTTTTCATAAATATGGTCTGGCTGAACTCTTCAGGGCTCACATAAAGCTGGGTGGTATGCTCGGTTAATACCTGCCGGGAACAGTTAAACATTCTGGCTCTTTCAATTGCCAGATTGGCTCTGACAGTCGTGCCGCAATAAGCAAATTCTGTGTGGCAGTGAACATCAGGCAGGGAAACGTTGTTGCTTAAGGCTGGCTGTTTTACTTCTACGGACTTATCAGCTCTAAGGACTACTTCCAGGTAAGAAAAAGGCAATTCACAAACAGCCGGGGCAGTAAGATAAAAAACTCCCTGGTAAACCTGGAGAGGAACGCCAACATGGTAATGGCCGCTTAAGGAAAGGCAAACAGGCAGTTTTTGGTAAGTGTCAGCAATTTCCTGGCTATTGGCAAGATTCATTGGGTAACCAACCTCAAGGAGGGGCCAGACAATGTTGTGCTGGAGAGCAACCACTGGTCTGGTTGGATTTTCCAAACAAAATTTCTCCAGATTATTAAGAGTCTCTCTTGGCCGAAGACAGGTTTCGTCAGCTCGGTACAGGTCATGGAAGGGGTAAAGAACAAAACCAGAAACTATTTTCGGTCTGGCTAAGTCTTCAGCAATGGCGAGAAAATCTTTTTCCGGTAGGTCGTGATTACCCCGAACCATAACCGCGGGAATTTTGGTCTGCCTTACCAGAGAAACAATCTCTTGGAGGTCAGAAGTAGCGCTGGCTAGGTCAGGCTTATCCCCAAAATCGCCAAGTAACACCAGGGCGTCAGGTGGATTATTTCTTATTCGGAAAAGAACCCGAGATAAGAATTCCAGCCCGAGTGAAGTCTGCCGGTGACCCCCTGGGCACTGATAATTCCGGTCGCTCACAAAATGTAAATCAGCTACCGCTATCAGATGAATCTTGCTTGGCATTTTTTTAAGATATCCGGGAATTGCTCTGCCACATATCCGGGTTTGGTCCTAATTTCTTTTTCAGCGGTTCAGTGGTTTCTGAAAGGAGAGAAACCAGTTCCGGAGAAATGTTTATCTCGGCTGCCTTAGCGCTGGCCAAGATTTGCTCTTTGTTTCTTCCGCCAACAATCACTGCGGTTACACCGTTCTGAGCTAACAGCCAGGCTAAAGAAATTTCCGTCAGGGTGTAGCCAGTCTTTTCTGCCAATTCTCTGAGGCGATCAATGGCTGCGAAGGCTTCTTTTTCCATTCCGGGTTGGCCGTGCCGGGTGTAACGACGGTGGCTGGAGAAAATTCTGGTTCTGGCTCTTTCTTCAGGCACCTGGTCAGCGGTTTTAAATTTACCTGTTAGTAATCCCTGCATTAACGGTGAATAGCAAAGGACAGAAATCCCAGCTTGCTGGCAGAAGGGTAAGATCTCAAATTCAATCGCCCGGAAAAGAAGGTTATACGCTAGTTGGTTGGAAACGATTTCGTAACTCTGGTGGCAACCAGAAAAATCTTTCAGGCCGAAATTGGAGACTCCATAGTGCCGGATTTTACCCTGAGACTTAAGTTCTTCCAAAATGTCCAGCGTTTGCCTCAGGGGTATTTCTCGGTTAGGCCAGTGTAACTGGTAGAGGTCAATCCACTCAGTTCTTAGATTTTTCAGACTGCGTTCACAGGAGGCTTTCAGTTTTTCCGATGAAAAGTTACCTGGCAAGACTTTGGTAGCGATAAAGATTTTTTCTCTCACCCTTCCCAGAGCCTCAGCCAACAGCTGTTCAGAAAGGCCATCCCCGTAAGATTCAGCAGTATCAAACAGAGTTATCCCGCACTCATAAGCAGTTTGAAGGGCTTCAAGGGAGGTGCGTTTTTCTTGTCTTCCCCAGGTGAAATCGCCAACGATTGACCAACCGCCCATGGCAACTACTGAGACAGTTTTGGTTGTTTTTCCCAACCGGCGGTAGAGCATAGAAGTCCTTTCGGCAGAAAAAAATTTTTAGAGATTTTTCACATTGAGCTAATCTTTATTTAACAGAACCGGTTTTCCCTGGCGAATGGATTTCTTAACTGCCTGGCAGAGTTTCAGGGCAGCCAGACCGTGTTCTCCGTTTACCACCGGCTCGGTACCGTTCTTCACACACTCAATGAAATGTCTAATTTCGCCTTCAAACCCATCGCTGTTTTCAAATCTTTTCTGGTAAACTTCTGCCGGTTTGCTCCGGAAGATATACTCCAATTTCTCTGGTCGGTCAAAGGCATCGCTTACCTGGCCGGCCACCTTTTCGGTGGCAAAACTCAGCTCTTCCCTGGCAAATCCCCACTCGGAGGCATAGCCAGCCCCTACTCCGGCAATTGCGCCACTGGTAAACCTGAGAGTAAAAATAGCTGTATCAATTTGGGGAGCGAATTCCGGCATAAACAAGTTGCCGCCAACAGCAAACACTAACTCTACTTTGCCTACCAGAAAATGGAGTAAATCCACCATGTGGACAGTATTTTCCATTATTGGCCCACCGCCATCTTTCTCCTCCCAGAACCACTTCTTGGTTACTCTTCCTAGGGCGAACTTTGCCAGAAGCCATTTTGCCGGGCCAAACTCGCCAGCGAAATTTTCTTTTAGAAACTGGTAAGTGGGAGAAAATCTTTTCTTAAAGCCTAGCATCAGAAACACCTTATTTCTCTGGCAGATTTCTATCATCTTCTCACAGTCAGCCGCGGTCGGCGCCATCGGTTTTTCACACAGGATATGAATTCCGGCTTTAGCCAAAATCCTACTCAAGGGTAGGTGAGACGCTGGCGGAGTACACAGACTCACTCCATCAGGTTTGGCTTCTCTGATAAACTGCTCCACTGAAGAAAATGGCCGCACTGAGAAATCTCTGGAAACCTGGTTTAAAATATCCGGATTTGTATCTACCACGCCAGCCAGTTCCACCTCAGGCATTTTCTGATAATAGCGCAGGTGGACCTGACCGATGCCTAAGCCAACTACTCCAATCTTCAGTTTCATTTTCTCCCCTTAGACCTGGTTAAGTTTAACCTTGAGTTTAGCAGATAAACGAAGAAAAGGAAAATGTTTCTTACCGCGTTTTTCTTGTCAGGAGAACTTCTGGGTGCTTCATAAGGAAGCAGGCGAAGGCATAATAGTCATAAAGTCCGGCCAGACGTGAACTGCTGGGCCAGAACTGGCTGCGGTAGCTAAAGCCGACCGCCTGGTTAATTTTTATCCCCAAATTGACTAACTTTTCCAGGGCCTTCCGCCTGACTGGTTGCTTTTCGCTAATTTGTCCCAGCAGTCGGTCATAAGCCAGACAGAACTCCAAAGCATAACGGCTGGCTTTTACCAATGCTCTTCTTTCCTCAAAGCCTTCCCGAAAATCCCAGTTAGAAAAAGAGTGGTAAGAAACCAATCTCACTCTGGCCAAATATTTCTCGGCCGCACGCACCCCAGCCAGAGCTTTCCGGTAAGCAGAAACTGGATAGGGTAGATAACTCTGCCTTTTTTCTTTGCTGGCCGCCAAAAGCATCTTCTTTAACACTTGCTCGCCTATACAGAAAGAAGCTCTGTCCCAAACTAAGGGGGAAACCAGGCTGTTTTGCCCAAAAAGTTGGCGGCGATTGTTAAGACTATACCGAGCCAAAAAGAAAAGCGCTTTTCCTGAACCATAAAACTGCTTTGAGAAACAAGCTATGATTTTCTCAGGAATTTCTTCCTTCCAGATGAAATTTTCCCGAACATTATCATACCCCCAGAGTGATTGAGCGATGGCCAAATAATAGGGTTCCAGCCCCCGAAAGCTTCTGACTGGACCCCAGGCATGAGTGTAACCGGTCGGTCTTATTCGGCTCGGTCCAAAAATGTCTAAATAAATCTTGGGCAGAAACTGGTGGTTAATACCATGATCGCCAGGATAAGGCAGGTAGTCCAGAGTAAAATCATCAGGAGCTTGTTTTCTGAAAAGTTTGAGGTTTTCGCGATAGGCAGAGGGGTTTTTCAGCCATTCCTTTCTTTCCGGTGGGTTACCATACCCGGCGTGGAGAGGAACGTGAAGGATCCAGCCAGTGTTCTTGCCTGGGCAGCAGGAGTTGATAACCTCACTAAGTATCTCAGTCTGACGAGCCACCTTTCTGGTGTAACCGAAGAAGATGTCCCCCCAAGTTTTCTGACACGCTGAACATTGTTGCTGGTGCTGAAAGGAAAGCGGTCCCTCTTCTGTTTCAAAAAGAAAACTGTCCACCCCTTGAGCCGCGAAATACTCAATTATCTCTGCCCAGAAATTCCAGAATTCTTTTTCCCGGATAACACAGGGTACCCGGGGAGTAGTGAAAAGGCCAGCTTGCATCCCGCGACGGTGAATATAGTCAACCACCTTCCGAAACAAACCTTTGTTTTTGATAAAAGGGGGAGACCACAGGCAGCGAATTATTTTTTTCTGTTGGGTGTCCCAGCGAGATAGGGGAAATTTGGCTACTGGTGGTAAGCAGACACTAAACTCTGCTGATTGGTTGATTGTTTTGCCGGTTAGAGGAAAAAGCCATGGTTGAAAGAGCAATTGAGTTTTCCAGCCCTGTTCCTGGTATGTTAAGCCGCGATAGGCTTCCGGAATTGGCCAAGAACCACCAGTAGGGGAAGTAACCTGCCAGGCTGCCCACTCGTCTTGAGCGTTTATCGCCTGGCTGGGTGGAGGAGGCAGGCTACAACCCCATTGCATAAAGTCTATTCTGGTAAACCGCCATTCCGAGAGCAAATCAACAAACTCCTGCCATTTCTTCAAACCAAAAAAAGGGAATTCAATGAGGTTTTCCATCCAGGAAAGGGAAATAATCAGATTACGGTGATAACAGCCAGGCGACCCAGAAAAAGACTGGAGTTTGGTCTGGAGACAGTGAGTTTTTATCTGACAATTTTGCAAGAAAGAATGCACGGCATAATAATTGGAGGCCAGATTCTCCCCGAAAAAATCAAGAAGGTAACCGGGGCGGTTTAAGGAAATTCTCATTTTGAAGCCACGCTGGCCGTTGGGAAGAAAAGAAAATCTTACGGTAGTAGCTAGATTTTCACCTTTTCTAAAATCGGGATGGAATCCTTTCTTCTTCAACTTTTCAAGGAAATAATAGCCGCAAGGAAGCAAAGAAGGGTCAGAACAATTCACCTGTAAGGGGGGGTGAATCGTAATCACTTCTTGGTTTAGTCTCTGGTTGTCTAAAGGGAAAAGAACAGACATTGTTAGTTCTTCGGAAGGCTAAAAGTGCAGGTAATTTTTGCGCCGGTCATAATATCGCTAACAGTTACCCGGTAATTACCAGCCGGACTACCCCAATCCACTGGCAGAGAAAAACTGAAGGTATTGCTTGCGGCTTTGACCGCTGATGACCAGAAAGGCAGCTCTTTGCCGTCTGGACCAGCGACTTTCACCACCAGGATATGACCATCAGCCACGCCGGTGGAGGTAACCAAGCGGCCAGTGAAGATTGCCTGACTGCCTCGGGAAACGCCGCTTGGGCCTTTCAAAATCAGGTTTCTTACCGAGTAAGGTAAGAGAGCCAGTAGCTTAGCCTTTTCTGGCAGCATTTCAATATCCACTTTTTGGCCCTGACCAAGGAATTTTTTCTCTCTTACGTCATAGACTGACCGAATATTAGCCAAAGAAATCTGGACTTTCGTTTTTCCCTTCAGGTTGGCCGCTGGCAGCAACCCCAGAAGATAGCTTTTTCCGGCCGGGCAGGCAAAAAGAAAAACTTCTTTAGAGACGAAAGGCGGAGAAACTGTGACCCGGGGAGAGAGACCGGCTAATTCCCTCAAAAGTTTGGAGAATATCCTACGGTAAGCGGATTGTAGTTCCTTTTCCCCTGGTTGCTCAATCACTACCTCGCCAGCGGCTCCGGAAGATTCCAGTTTAGCATAGGGCGGCAGATGGAGATTAAGATAGACAGCTTTCCCCTGACCGAAAGGACGGACAATCATTATGGGTATGTTATCTTCCGTACCTAGGTAAGCTGTGGCCGTTGAAAAGAGAGTTATGTCTGTCTCGGCTACCCAGAGAGTTAATTTTTCTCCATCAGCGGAGAAAGATTTTTTTTCTGGTTGATAGACCGCTTTGGTCCGGTTAACCCCGAAAATTTCATCCAGAGGAGAGACCCTATAGCGCTTTCCCCGCTCGTCATAAATGCCAGCCTGAGCATCAGCCACGACTATGCCGCCAGCAGAGACAAATTTCTTGATGGAGTTAATCTCTGCCTGGGATAGAGAAACACAGTCTGGAAGAAAAATCAATCGGGTTGAGGCCGGCCAATCGCCGGAAGCCAACCGATCATAGGAAACCAGGGAGTGTTGATACCCTAAATCCTGGACAATGGTCTTGGCAGCGAAATAAGCCTGAGTATGGCGGTTGAGCAAGCAAGAGGTGTAAGAATAAGGGAAAAGGATACCGTCATCAAGACTGGTAGCGTTCAATACCAGTTTGCCTATACCTTCCTTCAATTCCTTGAGTTCTTCCCAGTATAACTGGCGGTAAATATCTCTTACTGTCCCATCATAATTCAAAATAGACTGAAAAATTCCCCCAGCTGCCACCAGATTCCGCATTTGGTAATAAAGAATCCAGCGTGAACCATGAAAGAGATTCTTCCACGGAGTAAGCCGGTTTCCGTAGGAAAGTTTATCCCCCATTTCATAACCGGTGTACTGGCCATGGATGTTGTCGCCAGCCATTCCCCTAAACCATTCCTCTAATATGCCGTCGTATCTACCGGTTACACCAAGCAATGGTATTATCTTTGACATATCCCAGGGTCGGCTGGAAGAAGTGATATATATTCCATGCATACCAACTACTGCGGAAGGATGACCTTCCTTCACCCAAGCCAGCGGTTGTCGGGTATAAAACTCTTCCACTACCCAACCAATGTATTTGCGAAAGTCAAGGTAAGCAGATAGATTGTCTTCAGTCAATTCTGTTCTTTTCTTCGGTTTAGCCTCCTTGAAGGAACGGTAATTGCTACCCCAGACCTGGTTGAGTTCTGAGATATCTTGGTACTGAGTTTTCAGCCATTCCGGGAAATGGGCTAAAGTGGTTTCTGACCAGTCATAATCACCTTGGAGGTCGCGTTCATCGTCCAGCATCATCACTCCCGCGCCCTGGTCAACAGCGAAGTTTCTTGCTCGGTCAATAACTTCTTTCCTGACTTTTTCCCATTCTTTAGGCTCAGGATAAAGAGCTGGTGTCATTGTCAGATTTTCCGGATCTCTACTCTTCCAGCGCAGACTGGTGTACAAACTGTCATGAATTCGCGGAGGACCATAAATGCGACCGTGGTTTCGGTACACTTGGTCTCTAGCCATTTCCCCGCCGTAACTATAAAAATAACCAATGCCATTTTCTACTGCCGACCGGGTGGAAACTACTGCCCCCGATGGATTTCCGTATGGGTGTCCCCAGCAGCCAACAGAGAAGTTATCTTTAGGCAAAGTCTGGTCTGGGAACAAGTAGAAAAGCCTTCTTTTTTCAGCCACAGTGCCTACTTCATCCTTAACTCTCAGTATCACCTGGTGCCAGATGTCCAAGGCAAGACTTAAATCTGGTTCTAAGGTAATTGTTCCCGGTAAGAGTTTCTTGCTTTTCCAAACAAGGCGGTCCCAGGCATCCCGGATAAACAGTTCGCCAGAAAGGTTTTGATTATCTTTTTTTGGGGGAAGGATACTCACGGTTATTCTTACTGGTTCGCTTTTCCGGTAGCTGGCTGTAGGCCGATCAAGGTTAACTTCCAGTTTGAGTCCAGTTTGTCTCTCTACTTTATCCGCACTCCAGCCAATAACCCGGCCTTTTTCATCCAGCACCAGAACTTTGACCACTGAAAGCCCTTCCTGTAACTTAGAGATATTAACCAGGTTAACAGAGTTCTCTCGGTGACCATTAAGGAGAATTGTTTTCTGGCCGTTGGTCACCGGTTGATAGTACTGATTTCTCACCTCCCAGCGGATGATTGCCTGGCGGAACACCTTCTGACTCTGCAACATCACTTGGAGGAAATCATCTTTTACTGTTACCGGACTACAAACTACCGGCGGTTCCCGATGGGCTGCCCAGAGAATAGCTGCCACCAGGTAGGGATAATTGTATTCCCAGCCAGGCATCCAGGGATTGGGCTGCCACTCGCCGATGGGTAAAGTATCTCCTTTGGTAAAGATTCCTCCCTGGAGAACCGCCACCCGACCCTGGCCAACCTCATAAAGTTTCACTGAAGGAGGGCTAAAAGGGGAAACTGGCAAGATACCCTGGGCTTTCACTTCCCTGCCTTCTTTGACCAGTTCAGCCAGCGGAAGATATTCCGGGGCAGAGAGATTAGCGTCAACCACCAATCCTCCACCAAGATGGACCCAGTTTCTGATGATTTCAACCACCCCTGCTGGGAAGCCATTTTTCCAGTCAAAAGCTGTGAAGAACATCGTGTGGGGAGAGAACTTCTTAATTTGGTCAGAAATGGCTCTCAGTTGCTCATAAGGCTTCTCCCAGGTGCTCGGCAGGAGGGAAAGAATAAAGTCTCCCCGTTGGTAAATCTCCCGGAGGTGGACCAAGGTATGATTTCGATAAACAAAGAGAAGACGGGTCTGACCGTAACAGTAAGGTTTAGCCCATCTCTCATGGGGAGAAACAAAAGACAAATCTATCTTCTGGACGCATTCAGGCAAAGGAGGCCGACCGTGAACAAAGCCGGCGCTTTCACCTTCTTGTTTTTCGCTGGGAACTCTGGCTTGATAAAGTTCCAGGCAGCGACCGATTTCCAACGGTCTCTCCAAAGTCTTAAAGGGGGGTCCATTCTGAATAAGTTCAGCCTCCAGTACCACCAGCTGGTTTACGGAAGGCACTCTCCATTCGGCGGAAACTTCTGCCGGAGAAAGCCCAGAAAGGGTGAGTGTCTCTTCTTTTAAAAAGCGGGTTGAATTTCCCTGTTTGCTGGACAACCTGGCGGTGACTTTTTGGGGAACCGGACTATAAATCTGAAATTTTACTGGCACTTTGGCTCCTGGTATTAATTCCTCCTTGGCTACTGGTTGGTTTACATCCACCATCTGGCCAACGGTTAACCCACCAGCGATTCCCTGACTTGCCCCATCCAGACTGGTCAGCCCTTCAACTGGGTAAATAAGATAGCTCGTTTTCCAAACCTGACCGGGTTGAAGAGAGAACTTCCGGTAAAACCACTGCATAACTGAGCCGGTTCGGGAACTAATCCAGGCTTCTAAACTATCCAGGTATTTCCACTCAAACTCACAGACTAAGCCACGCCTGGTTTTGGCAGTCAGACAGCCTATCCAGGCAGCAGACGGATGAAGGGTGTAAAGACCATGACTGCCCCGACCGTCACTACCTACTGGGGGGTCATAATCACGCAAGATGCCGGAAATGTCGGGTAGGTAATACCAAACTGTTTCATTTTCAAAATTAATCAAATGACTGGGACGGTAAGCGAATGCTCTCCTTTCTGAACTGTTATTGGTAACCGTGATGGTGACGAACAGATACGGAGAGTTCTCTTTAAGGCAGCATTCCCGCTGGAAAAGCCAGCCGCGGTATTGGTTGTCTATGTTGTCCAGTTTGAGAGAAAATCTCACTTTGGCTTCTTCTCCGGAACCAGAGATAACTTCTGCCTGGTACGGGTAGTCCGGATACAAAAAGCCGAATGGGAAAAGTTTCCCTGCTCCACCTATTTCTCGGAAACTGTCAGTGAAAAACCCTTCCTTGGCGGTGAGGTTTTGCTGCCAGGGAAGAAAAACGACCTCGGTCGCCCGACCGCCTTTTTGCGGGTCAAAAACCAAAAAGAAAAATTTGTTCTTAAGGAAAACTTTCCCTTCTGGAGTGAAACCGGCCTGAACACTTTGTTGGTCGCCAGCAAACGCTTTACTGAGAAAAAAATAAAAAAGGAGGAGGGAAACTCGTTTCTTTAATGCCATTGGGCTTTTCCCCTTTTATCTGGCAGGTACCTGGCTGGACAATGCTCTTAGATGGAGAATGGCTTCTACAATTTTCTGTCTCCAACTCAGAGGCAAATCTGGATTTTCTATTTTCTCGGTAATCTCTTTCAGAGCTTTATCAATCATCTGTTCGGTAGCAGTCAGGACTTCTTCCGGGACCTTTTTCTGTCTGGCTACGGCTATCTCCTGCTTAAGCACTTCAAAGTACTTCACATCATTCATCCCTTCTCTCAATCCTTCCCAACGGGGAGTAGTAACTGGTTCTGGCCCGCTATAAACCACTGCTAGCGCTTCAGTGCCAGCCCCTTGTTTGACATCCCCCTTCTCATCAAAGACTTCCCAGGGGTTACCTTTCCAAACGTTATAAGCCCAAAAACCGTAGCCTTTCACGCCGGTCCGATAAGCACCCACTGGTTTGAGCCGGAAGTAAACATAGTTCTGATCCTTCACTTTCCACCGCCCGGTATTTTCGTAGCTCCACACCTCGGCACCGGTAGACCTCATAAAATCTAAAATTGCTTTGCGACTGGGTTCACCAGTGATGAAGTAACGATAAAAAAAGATGTGGGGACACCAGATATCAATAAATGGGGCGACCACCTTTAGTCGGTCAAAATGAGCCATTCCGCTTCCCCCAACCGTGAGGAAAATTCTTGCTTTGGCGTCAACTTCCTTGATGATTTTATATTCATTAAGAGCATTGGGAAGATCTTGGTTAGAAGAAAGTTCATCCCAGGGGTAGAAAGCAAACTGGTCATAGTCTAATCCAAGTGATTTAAGGTGGGAGATAATTTCTTTCACCCAGGCACGAAGCATTGTCTCATATTCCTTGCTTGGATAATTGATGTGGCTAGGCTTTCCAAAGACTCTTGGGGTGGAGATGAGGTAAACATATCCTTTCTCTTTGATATACCCGGCCACGGCCTTGGCCTGATCGGCC
>JAMWDF010000001.1:0-11671 GCA_023818865.1 Candidatus Omnitrophota bacterium | reverse complement strand
TTTCTCTTTGATATAGAATTCCTGGTCAAAAAGGCGGTAATCAAGCGGTTCGGTGATATTGCCTGTTTGGTCGCATTTAACCTGAGGATGGTTAAAACTCATTACCGGAAAAACATTCACCCCGTGAGCCAAAAGGTCCTCGTGATAGTTTTTCCAGTTCTCCCAGCCGCCGATCAGTTTACTTCGGCCTTCATTGGGCACATAGTCCCAGACGCAGAAGAAAAGCGGATTTTTTTTCGGTAGCTCCACCGGCCAGATAGTCAAACTGACTGGTATCTTTTTTTCTCCCTGCTGGTATTGGAGGCGAATCTCTCCAACATAACTCCCTGGTTGGCAATCAAAGGTGTTAATGGAAATCCAGACCTGTCTTGTTTCCCCAGGGGGTAAGAGTATTTTCTGAACTTTCGGCATTGGGTCATAAATCCACCGTCCAGAGAAATCCTTGAAAAACTGGAGCTCCCGGAGGGTAATTTTTTCTTCTGGGAGGGTGACGGTTTTCCCTTTTAATACGTCCTTCTCCAAATAAATCTCAAGCGGTCCACCTTCTGGGTTGGCTGTCAGACAAAAAAGAGCCGAGACATCTTCATTTACGCAAGCCTGAAGAGAGATTGTCTCCAGTTTCCGAGTGTCCGGAGCGTCCACCGGACAATCAGCCAGGGGCAGATACGGGTTTTTCTGCCAGACAGCTAACTTCTGGTTAGTCAGAAATTTTTTAAACAGCGGGGTTAACCTGGCTTCAGTAATCGGCTGACCATAACAGTAGGAGAGAATATTCATCAGAAGTTTCTGGCCGCCTCCCCAGAAACCGTTTCCAGCATAATCAGTGGTAGCCAACGCCCACATGCTGTTGAAAATTAGTTTGCCCTGGCCAAAGACATTTTCCTTTACCAGCATTGTTGCTCCGGCCGGGTCGTCCCTCAGGCGAAAAGGAGCGATAAAATCTTCTCCCCAATTTCGCCAGCAGAATTGTCCTTTACAGGCTACCTGTCCGGCCAAATTATAAGGGTGCTTCAAGATTGGGTGGTTGACATCAGCTGCTGGTACCCCAGAGATAATTGCCTGATTACTGGTATCCTGGGGTGGCAGATTAATACCGTTTTCCTTTAACCACCGGGTGGTGGCTGGCCGGCCGAGGGTAAAAGATTCAAACCAGACCGTTCCTCCTTTTTTCAGGTGGTCTGCCACTGCCTGAGTGTATTCTGGCTGTTGGAAAATGACGTCAGGAGAAAAGGTCTGGCCGATGTAAAGGAGTTTAGATAGTTTCAACGCGGAAAGGAATTCTGGCCCTACTGAGAAAAACCGGTGTTCGGTGATACCATACTCGCTCAGTGGGTACTGAGGATAGAGGGCAAACTGGTTGGCGTTGAGAATGGTAATATGAAACTCCGCTGCCTGGGCAGAGACCCACCAGCCACCTATTAGTAACAGGAGCAAAAGCTTTAAAGGTGTGTCTTTTCGCATCTCACCCCCTCATTTCTGGTCCCAATTTTTCTCAAAGATTGTGGCTCAAGGTAAGTTGTTTCTATTCCAGTTCCAAAAGTCTCTGTAAGACATGTAGTTACCGTAAGTCGGATCTGTATTCCAGATACGGTGAGCGCTATCGTTTACCCATCTGGCGGAACCATCATAAAAAACAACATTTAGACCGTCCGGAATTCCGCTATTATGGCCTGGATGGTTCCAGAAGCCCAATCCTCCACCAGGATACCAGGCATCACACAGCAGGATGTAGCCGGATTTATCCAGCCGGTCCAGCCGACCAGCTGCGTACGGAGTCGGGTTGTAGACCCATCCAGAAGAGTTCCAGGCGTAATTGGTGAAACAGCGCTGGCCACTAACCTCAAACTTGGTGGAAATATTGAAGTTGTTGTTATAGGTCCAGGAACCGCTGAAAGAGCGAAGCGATGGGCAGCGAACGTTAGCCGGACCATCAATGTACCGGCCGCGGCCATTGGCTCGCCAGCCAGCCAGAAGATGCCCTAAACCAGAGTAGAGATTTGCTCCGCCACTGCCTTCCCAGAGGATCACTGTACAGGCCGCCAGCCCTGCCGGATAGGGAATAAAACCATTGTAGTCATTGGCGTACATATGAACGCCTAAAGCAATCTGTTTCATATTGTTGAGACAGACTGCTCGCCTGGCCTGCTCCCTGGCTTTACTCAACACTGGCAGTAACATCGCCGCCAGGATGGCGATAATAGCAATTACTACCAGCAGTTCTATCAGGGTAAAACCTTTTTGTTTTTCCATGGTAACTCCTTTTCCGCCGACGCCGGCGGCGATCATTTCATCACTATTTCTTTCTCGTAGATCCTGGCTGAAAGTACTTTACGAATAGGTCTGGTTTCACCTCCCATTAGACTGAGCATAGCCTGGACCGCCTCCTGACCAATTTCCTCCAACGGTTGGACTATCCTGGTGAGACTGGCTTCGGTTTCTGCTTCCACTTCTGGCGCTTCGTCAAAAGTGAGTACCTGAATTTCCTGGCCCAGACCAAGGCCGGTCTGACGAAGTGCCTTCAGACAAGCAGGCAGAAGGCTACCACCGGAAACAACCAGGCTGGTTAACTTTTCTTCTATGAGGAGTTTCTTGGTGCTTTCAGTAACCCGGGAGAATGATACGGGTAGGAAAAGAGAAATTACTGCGTTTTTCTTCAAGGTAATTCCTTCCTTGGCTAACGCTAATCTTAACCCGGCTAACCGGTGAACCGTTGGCTGGCTTTCTTCAATTAGGCCAACATAGCCGACCTTCCGATGTCCCTGGCTTATCAATATCTCGCCAGCCAGTTTCCCGCTAGCCACATGGTCAGTGCTGACATAACTAAAGCCGGCTTTTTCAATCACCCGGTTCAAAACCACCAGGGGCACCCCGGTTTCTCTAATTCTAGGCAGATAACCTATCTGGTTGGCATAAGGTGCTACCCAGAAAAGTCCGGCGGTGTCCTTTAGCCGGGAAGAACTGATTTCTCGTAGGGAAAAGGGAGCGAGAATAATTCGGTAAGGATGACGGCTAAAATGAGAGATGATAGGTTGGAGCAGGGGAAGAAGGAACCAGTCCTGGGGTTGGTCATAAACCGGAAAGAGAATCCGGATGACCCTTTCTTTTTTCCGAAGTTGGGGTTGGGGAAGAACAAAAAGCCCCTTTCCTTGATAGGAAAGAATCAAGCCTTCTTCTTTTAGGTCTTTGATGGCTCTTCTTACAGTGACCCGGCTGACGCCCAGAGACCGGCACAATTGGTATTCTGAAGGCAATAGTTCCCCTGGTTTTCCCTTTTCTATCTGTTTTTCCAGATAATTCCTGACCCTTTGGTAAAGAAGCATGGCTTCTCCAGTTTCATAACGCATTATAACACGCTGACCATCAGTCTGTCAATACAAGTTAATACAAGTACGTTTTATCAAGAAAATAAGGATAGCCAACCGAGAAGATTACCCGAGGATATTTTGACGGAAAGTCTTGGGAAAATTGGGGGAGCCTGAAGAAATCCAGTTCTTTCTCCAACTTGAAAACCGATGTATTGGCAATTTCTTTGGGTATCCATTAAACTTAAGGCAAGAGGGAACGGCTCTTAACAAAAGGAGAAAATGGACAGGAAAATTTTTCTCTTGGTGGCCGCGAGCCTATTTTTTGGGTTCGGCTGTTTGGTTTCCGGTGATACTGTAGTGAACGAGCCTTTTGGAAATGATGGGGAGGGATTTTCTATTATTGGGCGGTGCGGACAGGTGAAAGGAGGACTGGAGATAATCTTGGTGAAGGAGAAAAAAATAGATGTAAGATTGAGCCTTCAAGCCACTGACTTGGTCGAGCTTAATCATCATTACGCGACCAGCAAGCTCCCGGAAGGGTTGAGGGACGCTGGTATTTCTGTATCCCTTAATGGAAACCACGGCTGGTCAAGAAGTACTATTCGCTTTGTCTATTTCATCAGACCAGATATTCACTTCTACACCAAGGAGGATTTTGACCTAGCAGTTAAGAAGTGGGAGGAATTTCCTCCAGCTTCCAGCCACCAGTTTAGGTTGAGCCTGGTAAGGAAAAGTAATCGGGTGGAGGTCTGGCTGGATGGTCAGTATGTGATTTCTTTCTTCTGGAACGGGTGGCAAGAGATGAAACTTGTTTCGGTCAATGGCGGTGAAGTCAAACAAGTTTCGCCAGTAAATGATTCTGAGACCCAAAAATATCTGCCTTTAGACCTTTCCCACCATAAACAGAAAGGACAGACGAAAATTGTATCGATTTCCGTGGCTCCTGGGGAGAAAAAAATTTCTGGGATTCCTTTTCAGATAGTTTCCCGAGAAAATTATTTGGACACTGGGTACGCCAGACTCTTTACCAAGTTTGACGATTACTATCCGCCTTACTACAGGAGAAGCGCCTGGGACGGATTGCCGGAAAGCATTATCCGGAAGGTCCCCAAAAGGTATTACAACTATCTCCATCTTCTTTGTGCGGTGGATGAAAGCAAGAGTGCAGAATTAGGCATTCGGATAGCTCGGTACAGACAAGCTTGGGATGGAAGCGGGGCAACCCAGGCAGATGTTAATACCAAGATTGAACCAAAAAACCCGGTCAACTGTGTTCTAAAGAAAATCGGGGAAATAAAAATTGAGGGAGGAAAGACGTGGCCGCTTTATCTGGCAGAGATACCACTGGCTACCGGCGAATTGGCGGATTACTTGACAAGGGAAGGAATGGACTGGAATGAAGTTTCAGATTTCTTTTACCTTGAGTTCACCAGAAAAATAGAGACCTTGGTTACTATGAACAATTCCCGGTTTGAAAGATTACCTCTCGGCCCTCAATCAGGAGTTTTGATTTTTGCCGCTACCCTGGAAAAATCGCCAGCAGAAATCTTTGTAGGTTCAGAGGAGACCAGCAATGTCTTCTATCGGAACAATCACCCAAAACTAATTGTCAGGCTGAAAAATGACCTGCCAGAGGATTTGTCATTGTCTTTGGATGGCCGGTTGACTGACTTCTGGGGAACCGAAAGGAAAATCAGGCAAACCGTCCAGGTGAAAGCCAGGGAAAAGCAGGAAGTTCTATTGGGGCTGGAAAATTTAGACCCGGGGTGGTATGCGGCAGAATTTTCCTTCTTTGACCCAGGCAAAAGGGTAGTCTGGAAACAGCCGTTCACTTTAGCCTTGCTGCCTCCTGATACCAGAAAGGCAACGTGGCGCGACCAGCCTCATTTTGGCATCTGGTGGTTTAGAGGAGCTCATTACTGTGAACCTCAGGCTGACCGGGTGTTGCCGTTGGTGCAGAAACTTGGTTTTCGGCATGTCTCTCCTCAGCAGCCAGCGAGTCAGTATGGCTGTACCGCGGAGAATTTTGCTCGCTACCAGGTGACACCCAGTATGATGAGCAGTATCAGAAGTGGTGACCCGGTAACGATAGAAAAAAAGGTCAAGGAATTTGTTGACAGCTGGCCAGAGACAAAGTACGGGATGATTTTTCATGAGACCGGCGGTCTTGGTCACGGGATTGAACTGCCGCCGGAAATCCTGGGGAAGAAAGCCCCGGTCCTGGAAGAAAAGTATCAGGAAAGAAGGAATCAGTTGCTGGAACATATCAAACTTCACGCTGGTATCATCAGAAAAGTAGCGCCAGAGATGAAAATTATTCTGGGTAATGGCGCAACTAATTTCAATGTTCACTGGTTGAGAGAAAAATTGCCGCTGGAATACTGGGACATGCTGGGGATGGAAATGGCAGTTCAACTTTTTAGTCCGGAAGGTCAGCCGACTGGTTTCAACTTACAGAGCTTCTACATTGCCAACAAAATGAAACAGATATACGGGTATGAGAATCTTCCCGTCACTTCCTGTTATGAACTGGATTATCGCGCCACCGGACCTGGTGGCCTTTCCTTAAAACGGCAGGCTGACTGGTATGCCCGAGATGTACTTCATATGCTGGCTTACCAGGTACCAAACATCAATGTAGGTCTCTTGATGGACGTCAACAGTGGTTATTACGGCAGTCGGTGGGGTTCTACCGGAGTTTGTTTCCGTTCCCCGTTTATGATGCCAAAGCCAAGCTTTGTCTCTCTGGCCACTCTTACCCGAGTGCTGGATTTAGCCAAGTATCAAAAGTATCTGGATACCGGGTCCCATAGCCTTTACTGCCTGGAATTCAAGAAAGATAACTGTTATGTTTACTCCTTCTGGTGTACCCGGGGAACATATGAGACAGAAATCAAGTTTTCTTCAGGAAGCGGAAGTTATCAACTGGTGGATAGCATGGGTAGGGAAACAGCCGCCAATTATGCTGGAAGTCTGGCTACTTTTCTGGTAACTGAATCTCCCTGCTACCTGATTACCGAAAGCCAGCTTTTATCCGCCAAAGGGAAAACCCCCTACCACTCAAGGCCAAGATGGAAGTTTTCCTCTGTCATTGCTCAGATGTCCCCAACAGAAAAATGGCAAACCGGCGAGGAAACTAATGAGGCTCTGGAAAAGTGCGGGGCTTACTCTCCGAAGGCAAAAGGGAAATTCCTTTTGGAAAAAAGTTCCGCCTCTACTTTGCGCCTCACCCTCCAGCCTGACCCGAGAATTCCTGACCTGGTTAGTCAATACACCTTCCTGAAGCCAGAAAAAGGACCAATAGGTATTCCAGGCAAGCCAGAAATCATTGGGTTATGGGTAAAAGGGAATGCTGGCTGGGGCCGGATAGTTTTTGAACTGGTGGATGGGGAAGGCAAAGTCTGGTCTTCCTTCAAAGATGAAGGCGGGTGGGAATTGTCTGATTGGGAGGATGATACCAGGATCAGTTTTGATGGTTGGCGGTTTATTTCGGTCAGATTGCCTTACCGGTATGGCTCTGGCCAGCCATCGCCTGCTTATCGGGACTGGAACCGAGATGACGAACTGGTTTATCCCCTGAAGTTGCAAGGAATCTATGTTCTGATGAGGGAAAAACTCGTTTACCTTACTGAGTTAGTCCCGGCGAAATCCCTATCCCTGGAATTAAAAGACCTAACTGTTGGTTCTTTTTCTGACTGATTTTCTACCAGGGCAAACGGATAAGATAGGCTTGAAGAAGTCCGGTTTCATCTGAGTTGAAAAAGCCCAGTTTACCATCTGGGGAAAGAAAAGGGTGGGGATGGCTTTCTTTGATGTAACTGGTTTTAGTGGAACAGACATAGGTGTAATCAAGAAGCGGGTCCACCCCCGGAGTACCCAATTTGGCAATGGCGATGGCTGGAGGTTTCCCGGCCTGGTAAATGTCGCTGATGAAGTATTGGCCAGAGATATCTGTGGCGAAGTGCCAGAAACCAGGCTGGGAGATGAGCCGGCTCAGTTCGTTCCGACAGGCCCCAGGTGTTTTTAAACCGAGGTGACCCACATCAGGCCGAGCCTTTCCTTCAATCAGCTGATTTTCTTTCTCCCGGCCAAATTCTTTAGGCCAGTAAGTGGTAGTGCTGGTGATGGCCCAGGTGCTTCTTCCGCGCCAGCACTGGTGTCCCTGACAATGCTCTATGCCGTCTCTTCCCCAAGGCATGGTGCGAAAATTGCTCCCATCATCCCGAATAACGTGGATATCTGCCCCAGGCTCTCCGACGAGTTGTTCCACCTTACCCTCATGAGAAACTACACACCCATGGTTTTCCTGAATGAGAATGTCGTGAGCTTCTCTTGGGTCAAGGGAACGGCAGTACTGGCTGTGCATATTGCACCAGGACGGTCCTTCTAAGACAAGGTTGACTGTCGCCTTGGTTAGATCAAAGACCAACAGGCCAAAGGGAGGAGAGGGTCTGCGGCCGTCCCCTAAAAAGGCAGAGATTGCCAACCGCTGACCGTCAGAGGAGATAGTGGAGAGAGGGTAAAGCCGGCTGGCTTTTCTTCTTGTTCCGGGAATCAGACTATCCA
Source organism: Candidatus Omnitrophota bacterium (assembly GCA_023818865.1). Classification (GTDB taxonomy): domain Bacteria; phylum Ratteibacteria; class UBA8468; order B48-G9; family DSTR01; genus JAMWDF01. Next base: position 3,800 of record JAMWDF010000001.1, on the reverse strand, counting down.
GAACCAGTATGCTCTCCCGCCAACTTCCGTCCAGTTTTACCCTTTTCAGCTCAATCCTGCCTTGGCCTGGCTCGGTTGTGTCAACAAAGTAATACATCCACTGACCATCTGGGGAAACAGAAGGAGCCCAGGCGCCAGGCTCTTCGGTCAAAGGAATAAGTTGCCCCCCAGCGGTTAGGTCACAAAGAAGGTACTGATGGGCCGGGTTATCTCTCCGCCCACCATGGGCAGTCGCCGCCTGATGAATAATAAGTCGGCTGGCATCCGGGGTGAAAATCTGAGCTTCCATATAGACGTGAGAACAGGGCAGTTCTCCCTGGGTCAACTGGTAAACTTCCACTCCTCTTGGTGATTCTCTGTCAAGAAAATCCTGTCTTGGTATCATCTGTCTCCTTTCATTTAGCGGCCATTAACGGAGTTCTCGGGAACCAGGTTTCGTCACAGGTATATTCTGCTGGCAAAGAGGACATTCCTGGACTTTGTACTGGTGAACCCGGACCTGAAAAAGGGAGAAAAGCGGCAGGTCTAAGTTTGTTTCTCCTCGCTGAACTAAACAGGCGATGGCTTTAGGTACTGCCTCTTGCTGCTTAACCAGCTCAATAACTTCTTTTACCGAGCCGCCGGTGGTAATAACATCTTCGCAAATTAGAACTGGTTCATTCTCTCTCAGGGAGAAGCCTCGGCGTAAGCTCATCACTCCAGATTCTCTTTCGGCAAACATGCTTCTGATACCCAGAATCCGACCCAATTCGTAGGAAAGGAGGATGCCACCGATGGCTGGTCCGATGACTGCGGAGAAACAAAAGTCCTTGAGCTTTTCTGCCAACATCCGACTGCAAATTTCCCCGTATTTCGGGTTTTGGAAGACAAGGGCCATCTGGAAGTAGGTATCGCTATGTAATCCGGAAGAAAGGAGAAAGTGTCCTTTGAGTATTGCTCGGGACTCCTCAAGGATTTGTTCTATGTCCATCGGTCTCCTCCAAAAAAAGTTGGCTCAGCTCAGCCGAAAGCATCCGGGCAAACGGGAAAGATTGGCCGTGGAAGACATTCCTGATTTCTCTGACTGGCATTATCCCCATCAAGGTATTGGTCAGAAAAACTTCGCTGGCCGAATGGAGATAACCAGGGGAAAATGTCCCTTCCCTGACTGGTAAATTTTTTTTCCGGCAAAGCTCAAGGACGATTTTTCTGGTAATACCGGCCAACGCTCCACACTCAAGCGCTGGAGTGTAAACTCCTCCGTCCCGGATAAAGAAAATGTTAGCCGTAGTTCCTTCTGCCAGATAATGGCGGGTGTTGGTAAGCAAGGCTTCGTCATAACCCTGTTGCCTCGCTTCAATTCTGGCTAAGATGTTTTCCAGCATGTTCAATGATTTTACCGCAGTCAGGGGAGAGTTTTCATTCTTGACAAAACGCTGGCTGACCAAACATCTAATTCCCCGATGGTAATTTTCTTCTGGATACGGTTGAAAGGGCCGGGCATAAACCAGGAGGTGACCGCTTTGCTGGCTTCCCGGGTCAAAAAATTCTGGCTGTTTTCGCCAGACATTCACCCGGACATAAGCATCAGCAAGATTATACTTGGTCAGCAGCCGGACGATTTCTTCGGCTACGCTTGCTTTGCTGCGGTCAAAAGAAATATGGCAACTAGCCAGTCCTTTAACTAGCCTTTCCCAGTGGTCAGCCCAGCGGAAAAGGACATAATTTCTGGCGCGTAAAGTTTCAAAAACACCGTCTCCATACATAAAACCGCGGGCTAACTGGGGAAAGGAAAGTTCCTCTAACGAAAGGATTTCTCCATTAAAGAGGCAAACCGGCGAAACCCGATTCATTCTCCACTCCCAGTGTCAGGAAAAGAGCCTTTGCTTTGGTCAGGGTCTCCTGGTATTCTTCTTCTGGCACGCTGTCCCAGACAATCCCACCCCCAACAGGATAATACAGACTGTCTTCTTTCAGCAAGAGAGTCCGAATGATGATATTGAGTTGCAGACAGCCATTAAAGCCTAAATAGCCCAGGCACCCGGTATAGAAAGACCGCTGGTGAGGCTCTAACTCCTCAATGATTTCCATGGCTCTGATTTTAGGTGCCCCAGTAATGGAGCCACCGGGAAAGGTAGCCAGAAGAAGGTCAATGGAGTCCAGTTCTGGTTTCAGGTAGCCTTCCACCAGAGCCGTAGTTTGAAAAACGGTGGGATATCGTTCCAGAATTCGGAGTTTAGTCACCCGAACACTACCTGTCTGGCAGACCCGGCCCAGGTCGTTTCGTTCCAGATCAACAATCATCAGGAGTTCTGCCGCATCTTTCTCGCTGGCAAGAAGTTCCTCCTGGTAAAGCCGGTCTTGATGCTTGTTTTTGCCTCGGGGCCGGGTCCCCTTCATGGGCCGGGTAATAACTCGTCGGCCAGCCTGAAGCAAGAACAATTCTGGAGAATTGCAAAGGATTTTGAAACCACCGGCGTTCAGGAATCCAGAATAGGCAGTTGGGTTTACTTGTCTCAGTTTCAAGTAGAGGCTGTCAGGGAAAAGACCTCTGGCTTGGAGGCGTTGAGCGAAGTTAATTTGATAAACATCTCCTGCGGCGATATACTCTTTTATTTTTTTGATAGCCTGGCAGTAAGTCTTCCGCGGCATGTTGAAAGAGAGGGAGCTTAGCTGGCTTACTGGGGCTTCTTGAGTGAGTGCTCTTGATTTCTCTATCATCTGTTTCCAGAAAAGGATGCTTTCCCGAAGACTTCCCTGAAAATTTCTTCTTCCACTGACATTCGCCGCCACGAGCGCAAGCCTTTTCCGGTCAGGCTCAAAAACCAAAATGCGGTCGTAGAAAGCCAGCCAGAAGTCAGGTATCGCCAAGTCATCCACGGCTCTCTCGGGTATTTTCTCTATCAATTTTCCGGCGTCGTAACCTAAATACCCCAAGCAACCTGGTCCCCAAAAAGTCTTTTTTGTTATTCGGTACTTCTTCAGCAATTCCCGAAGAACAAGGAAGGGTGAGCCGGTAAAATCTTTTTCTTCTTTTTCTGAGACCAGGGTAATGGTTTTCCGTTTGGCTTTTAGAATTAAAAAGGGCGCTGAGGCAATGACCGAGCAAGCGGAAACAGATCGGCCTAATGTATCATCTAACCAGCAAAAACCAGGTTGAGTGTGAAGTAGAGAAAAGAGCTTCTCTGGTGGGGTATAAGGGAGCTCATGGACGATTAAATTCATCGGTGATCCGGTGAATCTTATTAACCCTTCTTCGGTGACGGCCACCCTGAAAAGGGGTCTCCAGAAAAGTTTTAGTAATCTCCCAGGCGAGTTCTTTAGCCACTACTCTGCCGCCCAAACAGAGCACATTGGCATCATTGTGCTCCCGGGCCATTTTCGCCAGGTAAATGTCATTACACAGGGCGGCTCTCACTCGGGGAAACTTGTTGACTGAGATATTCATTCCCTGCCCGGTAGCGCAGATGAGAATACCCCGGTCAATCCTGCCTGTCTGGACAGCCGTTCCCACTTTCGCTGCATAGTCAGGGTAGTCCACCGAGCGGCAAACCTCAGGACCAAAATCGGCAATATCATACCCTTCCTGTTTTAAGGCATTTACCAGAAACTTTCTGACTTCAAAGCCGGCATGGTCGCTGGCAATTCCTATCCTCATATTTGCCTTTCTCCCCTGAATGCTATTAGCTAGTTCCCTAGCGCTCCTTACTCGTCGCGCTGGCGATACCCGGCCTGCCTCACCGACTCGGCAGGCGTGCCAGACTAGCGCTCCTTACTCGTCGCGCTGGCACCCAAAAATGGGGCAAAACTTTTTGTTGAAT
>JAMWDF010000069.1:4013-11221 GCA_023818865.1 Candidatus Omnitrophota bacterium | reverse complement strand
AGGGGTGATGCTGGCTGGCACCATCACTTACTTTATCACTATGAACACCATTGTGGATCGAATGACTCAGGTTGACCCCAAGTTCGGAATTGCCGCATATGAGCTTGTCCGGGAGGTAAATAGCACTTTGGGAAGGAAGATTATGGTAATGATGGTTTGTCTGGTGGTGCTGGCAGGAGTACTAGAGGTGCTCTATATGCACCGGATTGCCGGGCCGGTTTACCGGATAGAACGGAGTCTGAGGTTGATTGCTGAAGGAAAGACCTTTGAACCTATCAGGCTAAGAAGAAAGGATTTTTTTCAGGGATTGGCCCAAGCTGTGAACAGTTTTATGGCTTACCAGCAAACCAGGGATGAGAAGGTTAAACAGTTCCTTCAATCAGCCAGCCGCTATCCTGATTTGAAGGCTCAGTCTCAGGAACTTCAGCAGCTTCTTCAGTAAACTCTCCTGACTCTTTCTGGCTGGCGGAATTCCTATGAATAAGAGATTTCACCTTCAGTGGCATATTACGGATGAGTGTAACTGCCGTTGCCGGCATTGTTACCAGGAAAAATTTTCCCCAGCCAGCCGGTTACCCCTGACTAACCTTGCCACTATTTTTGAAAATATCTCTGATTTTCTCGGGAAAAAGAATTTGAAGTTAACCGTTAATCTCACCGGGGGAGAACCCTTACTTCACCCAGAGTGGCAAGACTTGATTGGGTTTCTCTCATCTCAACCAGTGGTGAAAGAACTGGGCCTGATTACTAACGGACATTTTCTGGATGATGACAGTGGCTGTTTTCTTTCCCGATACTCCCGGTTGAAGTTGAAGATTTCCGCGGAGGCAGTTGACAAAACTAACTACGAACTTTTCCGAGGAAGAGGACGGTGGGAAAAGTTTCTTCAGGGGATAGAAACAGCCAGAAAGACTGGTTTGGAGATGACGCTGATGTATACTCTCCTGGAGAATAATGCCTCTTGGCTGCCGGAAGTCTTTCCTTTTGCCTGGAGCCATGGTTTCAGCCGGGTCATTATAGAAAGGTTCATTCCCTGGGGATACAGCCAGAGGTGGAAGGACAAAGTGGTAACTCTGGGAACATGGAAAAAAACGGCTTTGTTTCTTCTGCGGACCTGTAATCTGGAGGAGGACTTATCCCTCCTATTTCCCTATCGGGCTTTCATGGTAGCAAAAAAGCGTTCTGAACTTTCTCTAAAGGCGGCAAGCTGCATCCTGGGTAAAGATGGACTGGCCCTTATGCCTGATGGCACAGTTTATCCCTGCCGCCGTTTTCCCCTACCCCTGGGCAACCTGACCAGCCAGAGCCTTGAAGAAATCTGGGAGAATTCACCGGTGTTGAACATACTGCGACAGCGCGGTTTCCTCAAAGGGAAATGCGCAAATTGTCCGATAACGGAATGTCTTGGGTGTAGGGCTTTGGCCTATTCTCTAACCGGTGGTTTTCTTAACGAAGACCCCCTTTGTTTCCTCCGGGATTGACAAACAGACACAGCAGCTTATAATGTTGCGACTGAAACTGATCTAAAGGGAGGGGAAAAGGAATGGACTGGGTACCGAGAAAGGTTTTTCTCACCAAAGGGGTGGGAAAAGACAAGGAAAAACTGACTAGTTTTGAACGGGCACTCCGCAATGCCGGAATTGCTCAGCTTAATTTGGTGAATATCTCCAGCATCTTCCCGCCAGGCTGTCGTCTTATTTCCCGGATAGAAGGTCTTTCTTATCTGCGAGCCGGCCAGATTGCTTTTACTGTCTTAAGTAAGAACGCAACCAACGAACCTCATCGGCTGATTACTGCTTCCATTGGCCTGGCTATTCCCCGGGACCCTACTCAGTACGGGTATCTTTCTGAACACGAAAGTTTCGGGGAGACCGAAGAGAAGGCAGGCGATTATGCCGAAGATCTGGCAGCCACTATGTTGGCTACTATTTTGGGAGTGGAGTTTGAACCTGATTCTTCTTATGACGAAAAGAAGGAGATATGGCGGATGTCCAACCAGATAGTGAAGACTACGCATATCACTCAATCCGCAGTTGGTGATAAGAACGGTCTCTGGACAACAGTCATTGCCGCGGCGGTCTTTATTCTTTAAGGTTCTCAAATTTTTCTTACACCGGAGGGCACCATGTTTTTTGAAGACCCTTATACCTTCGGGGGATTAGCCGACCTACCTCTGAAGAAAGCCAAATTTGTGCTTCTGCCAGTTCCTTACGAAGCCACTGTTTCCTACCAGGTGGGAACCAAGTTCGGACCCCAAGCCATCATCCATGCTTCCCGGAATATGGAACTCTACGATGAAGAACTGGAAATGGAACCTTGGCAGGCAGGAATTAAAACACTTCCAGGCTTGGTCCCAGAAAAACACACTCCTGCCAGGATGGCTAAACTGATTGAGAAAACCACCAGTTCACTCCTGATTAAAGACAAGTTTGTCCTCGCTTTGGGTGGAGAACACTCTATCTCTCCTTCTTTGGTGGCTGGTCATCGCTCCTTTTACCCAGAGTTACGAGTGCTCCACCTGGATGCCCATGCTGATTTGCGGGAAAGATATGAAGGTACCCCTTACAGTCATGCCTCAGCCGTCCGGAGAATTCTGGAAATGGGTTGCCAGGTTTTTTCTTTGGGCATCCGCAGTATCAGCCAGGAAGAAAAGGAGTTTTTGAGGAAAGAAAAGCCGCCGGTGGAAATTCATTGGGCTTATACAATGGAACCAGATTGGCCTGAAAATTTAAGTCAAAAAGCACCAGCCGGCATCTACTATTTGACGTTTGATCTAGATTTCCTGGACCCGTCAATCATGCCGGATACAGGTACCCCAGAACCAGGTGGTTTCCTGTGGTGGGAGACACTCAGATTTTTGCGTCTTTTCTTGGAAAGGCAGGATGTAAAACTAGTGGGGGCAGACATCGTGGAATTAGCGCCAAAGAATTTTTTCTCTCCAGCTTGTTTCCTTGCCAGTCGGTTGGTCTATAAAATTATCGGTTATCTGGTAAGAAAAGGATACTGAGTAGCTTCAATGGAGAGACCGGGCAGAAGGAAAAGAAACTCAGCTTTCCATCTTCTTGCCAAAAAGATGCGGTCGGCCAGTTACCGGGCTGGGAAAAACCAATACCTGGGTGTGATAAACAGCCTCAATGATTTCTGGTTGAAGAACTTCCTCGGGAGTGCCTACCTGAAAGATTTTTCCTTTTCTCAAAAGAATGAGCCGGTCGCAATAATCGGAAGCCAGGTTGAGATCATGGAGAATACAGATCACGGTTAATCCCTGGCGTTTATTGAGCCCTTTTAATAGTTCCATAATAGTGTACAGATGGCCGATATCAAGGTGAGAGGTAGGCTCATCTAAAATTAATAATTTAGGGGTTTGGGCAAGTGCCTGAGCCAGGAAAACTCTCTGTTTTTCTCCATCGGATAGTTCCCTGATTAAGGTACTAGCTAGTTCCAGTGCCTGGACCAGAGAAAGGCTTTCTCTAATAACCTTCTTTTCCTGCCGGGGATTGGCCCACCAAAAGGAATAGGGCAGATAACCTAAGGCGACGAATTCCTCTACCGTGTAGGGGAAGGTTGTTTCCAGGCTGGCTGGCAGAAAAGAAATTTCTCTGGCTAATTCAAGGGTTGACCGTTCTGAAACATTTTCGCCCCGGTAAAAAATCTTGCCAGAAAATGGCTTGAGGATACCGAGAAGAAGTCTCACCAAGGTGGTTTTGCCAGACCCATTAGGACCAATAATACCCAGGAATTCCCCTTCGGTAACCACCAAGGAGCAATTATCCACCACCTTCCGCCGAGCATATCCTCCAGTCAGGTTCTCAACATAAATTAAAGCAGAGGAGTTTTGCTTTCCTTGTTCTACCATATTTTTGTCCCGCGATGACCCAGCAGAAGAAAAAGAAAAAACAACCCCCCGAAAAATCCTGTAATAACCCCCACCGGAAGTTCCAGTGGTCGGATAACTACGCGGGCAAGACCATCACACAGCACTAAGAAGCTTCCTCCTAACAGGAAACACCCTGGTATCACCCGGCGGTGGACTGCCCCGGTAATCATTCTCACCAGATGAGGGACGATCAGACCAACAAAGCCAACTACTCCGGAAAGAGCAACGCTACAGCCAGCCAGCAAAGAAGCCGCGGTAATCATCGCTCGCCTAACTGAGATAACTGAAATACCAAGGGTGGCGGCTTTTTCTTCTCCCAGGCTCAGCGCGTCAAGGGTTCTGGCTTTCATAACCAGATATAGGGAAACCGCAGCAATCAGTCCGGAAGCAACCCTAAGAGCCTTGACGGAAACCCAGGAAAGGTCACCCACTAACCAGAAGAAACCCTGCTGGAATCGTTCACTTCTCGCCACGGCCAGCCAGAAGAGAACCAGAGCCGAAAAGATAAAATTTAAGGCTACACCCAAGAGAACTAAGGTAGCCCCGGCAAAATGGTGGCGGTAAGTAGCCATCAGGATAATCACTAGGCTAACCATGGCTCCAGCAAAAGCAAACAGAGGTAGGGAAGAATGTTGTCTCAGAAAAATACCCAGACACAGACCCAGCGAGGCGCCTCCAGAAAGACCCAGGGTATAACTTTCCGCTAAGGGATTCCGCAGAAGAGCCTGGAGGACTGCGCCGGCCACCGATAGGCCTGAGCCCACCACAAAACCAGCTATCACCCGGGGCAGTCTAATTTGGAGAATAACTGTTTTTTCTACTCCCTGACCGGTCAGAATCTGGCCAAGGTGCATCATATTAATCTGTCCGGTGCCCAGAGAAAGAGCCAGCAATAAAGAAAAAACAGCCCCGGCACCCAGAAAGGCAATCCTCTTCATCGTTTTCCTTGGCCTATTGGGCCGAGTATCTTCCTTAAGTACCAAGCAGCCTCAACATATTGAGCCGGAGTAGGATTGGCAAAAAGTTCATTGCTGACCTGAAAAATTGACTGCTGGGTTACTGCCTTCAGCCTGGGGAAGTCCTGCCAGAATTCCCGGTCAGCTTCCTCCTCCATTTTCAGAGAAACTATCACCTCTGGGTCACGCCGGACCACCTCTTCCAGGCTGACCCTCAGGTACTTTCCAGGATGGTCAGCAAAGATGTTTTTCCCTCCAGCATCTTCAATGAGATGATGGATGAAGGTATCCCGGCCAGCAGTTACTAAAGGTTTGAGTCCCAGAGCAAAAAAAACAGTGGGTTTCCTTCCTGGGGCTGTTTGACGTATTCCTCTCAACTCCTGTTTCAACCGGGTTATCAATTTAATCGCTTCTGAACTTCGGTTAAACCGCTGGCCTACCAAAAAAAGGTTCTCACAGGCATCTTGGAAACACCGAACCTCGTTGAGAAGAAGAACTTCTATTCTTAGTTCTTTCAGTCGGCTAACACTCTGAGGACGGTTCCCTTCTTTTGAGGCCAGGACCACATCTGGCTTAAGGGAGACAATTTTTTCCAGGTTTGGTTCCCACAAAGTACCGATAATTTCTCGGTCCCGCTTGATTTCCCGAGGCTCATGAATGGTGACGCCTACCAGAAACTTCTCTAGCCCGAGAAGAACCAGATTCTGCGTAGGATAAGTACCCAGCGAAACAATCCGTTCTGACCAACCAGCGGTACCAATTATCAAGACCAGCAAACCAGTTACGCTCCAACTTTTCATTTCATTGTAAATCGTAAGCGCTGGCGTCAGCCGAGAGATCTCCCAGCGTCGTGTCGCTGGCAGTGACATTATATTTGGTTTTCACCCCAGCTACATGACCATCGCAGTAAGCAACGTTGGCTAACCCGTTATGCCGAAAATGGACATTCGGACCAAAGTAATACGGATCACCTGGTGCTCGCAGGTAACTATTGACAATCACTTCGTTGGTCCAAGATGACCAGATAGCACTATCTGCTAGAAGCACGGTTTTAGATGGGTTAACAATCCGGCTGACTTTGGTAGGTGAGTCCTGCTGTCCGTTCCATACAGAGTACCCGCCGCCAATGTAGGTAGTATTATAAGCATAACCGGTGTAGGGCCGGTCATAAGATTTTACCGTAGCTTTGGAAGGACAACTAAAGACCTTGCCCTTCAGATAAGGACCAAGTAACCCTGGTTTGGCACTTGCCCACCAATCATCACTGGAAAAATCCCACCCAATTTCGCTGGCCGCGGTCATGTAGTAGGCTGGGGGAAAGTACTCTTCATAGTCCTGGCAGTAAAGAAACATCGCCAGGGTAATCTGCTTCAGGTTACTCATACACACTGAACCCCTGGCTTTTTCTCTGGCTTTGCTTAGGGCTGGTAAGAGCATCGCCGCCAGAATAGAAATAATCGCCACCACCACCAGCAACTCAATCAGAGTAAAACCGCTGCTTCTCTCCCTCGCTTCCCTTCTTTCCATCTGTCCTCCCTGGTTGTGAGGCAAATAAAATAGCCCGCTTTTCGCGGGCTGCACCCTGTTTTCTTCACCCGTTTCGGTACCAGGCAGGTTCCTCACCTTGAATGGTACCCATTGCCTTCACTGTGCCTCGCAGCGAAGCGCAACGTTTCCTTCAGGGCAGGTCTTCTGACTGGGGCTTCTGCCTACTTGGGCCGCCTTCCCATCCTCTTCGGACAGTGGTTTTCCCTGTTTTCTGACAGGTACCCTTTCGTCAGCCCTTACAGCGCCGGGAGCGTGGCTTTAGCATCCCAGAAGAGATGCCTGCTCTTCCCTATTAAGCCATAGCACCCTGAAGAAACTCCATTTTTTCTATAGTATATTACCGCTACAAGATATGGTTGTCAAGCCAAGGAACTAGCGCGTTATAAATCTCCAGGAAGCCCAACTTGTTTAAACTGCTATTTCTTCTTTTTCGGTTCCGTAAAATTCTTTTTTCTTATGATTACCAGAAAATTCCTCTGCCATCCTCAACTTGATACTTAGTTGTACCATCAGGGAACTTTAATCTTAAAGGCATTGTTCCTCCAAACCAACTCCAATAAATGCTATAGCAACCCTTTGGTCTCATCGCTCCATTTTCACCCAGAACCATCATATCCCTAACATCAACCCATTTAACACTCCCATCCCCAAAAAGCCAATTCCCGCCAATCGGATAATAACCTTGTAAACTTGGAGAGTGGTTGTTTGAAGTAATCATTGTATTATAATAAGCAGGATCAGTCGGGGCTGTCGTAGTTAAGTCACCTACAAGAAGAACAGGGCCACCTGGTCCACCCCTCGAAACTTTATCTATTCTACAGTGAAGA
>JAMWDF010000069.1:0-4003 GCA_023818865.1 Candidatus Omnitrophota bacterium | reverse complement strand
GGTTCTTGGAAGAGCAGGGGCATTATTCGTCATAACTGTGAAACCGCAAAAATCATATTGAGAAAACCTCCTCTCCCAATCCCATCCATATAGTATTCCATACTCACCTGTCCTTATATTCCATCTATTTGGGCATCTTAAAATATTATTATTATTTGCCATTTCACAATAATCTTCGTACGCACTATAATTTTTTACTTTCTGTTTTAGGTATTTTTCAGCCCATTGCCCTCCAATATTTACTATCATTCTTGGAGCTCCAGTTGTAGAGTCTGTTACAGCAGGCAAATATCCATTCTCATCTTCTGCATACATAACTGCACCTAAATATATCTGTTTTAAATTACTCATACACAAAGCTCTTCTTGCCCTTTCTCTTGCTTTAGAAAGTGCTGGAAGTAACATCGCTGCCAGAATGGCAATTATGGCAATTACTACAAGCAACTCTATTAAGGTAAACCCCCTTCCCCTTAACTCTTTCATCTTGTCCTCCCTTTTGTCTACTCTATGTAATTCTATTTCTATATACACGTACAAACATACAGGCAAAAGTTTGTCTTTTACTTTTATCTAATTTTATACAGTTATATTTTACTAAATTATTTCTAACCTGTCAAATGCAATTTCATAAAAACTTGTTTTTTAACTCGCAATAAGTCCTGTCACTCTTTTTCTACTAACTTTTTTTCTTTTATACGGTAAAACTTGCTCTCGCCTGCAGGTATAGTAACTTCAAAATTCATCCCGCCAAAAATAGGTGTATTAGAAGGAGAATAAACCTTTGTTTTTACTGTTCTTTCTGTTGGGTTATGAATTTCTATAACTGGAGGACTATTTTCATCCTGTCCGTCTACTACCACTGTTATTCTTAAATTCTTATCTTCGCTAACAAGAATATTTCCTACCCAGATTTTATTCTGTTTTTCAATCGGCTCTTGGAAATATGCAGTATTGTCATAAACAGAAACAAATCTAAACCAGGGTCTCACTGTTGAGTATATTGCAGCACATCCATTATCCTCAATCCCTTTTACTCTTATAGGCAAATCTATCATCATATTTTGTGGGCCTAAAGTAAATTGTGCTTCATTGTTTTCTGCTTCTGCGGTGAAAAAGAAAGTCCCATCTAGAAACTTGCCTTTTTCTATTTTTACAGGATAGCCTTCTTCTCCCCCGTCTAAATTGAATTTTCTAATAATGTTCTCTAGTTCATCATTTCCCGGTTTTTTTTCCGCAAATATTCCGTAGAGAAAGGAGTATTTTAAAACATCTCCCCTTCTTAATTTCTCGCCATTCTTTCCAAGCCCTACATATATTCTGCCATTTTCAGATAGTCTTCCACTATAATTCCATCTGTTTTTTTGACCTTCTATCTTTGGAATAAATAATGCTGTATAGCCTAATATAGTCGTTTGCCAAGAGATATAACCGCCTTCTTTAATTTCCCCGTTCACATTTTCTTTGGCGGAAAGGTTGTTTAATATTACAACTCTTGTTTTATCAGGTTCTTTAACAATTAAAGTATTTCCCCATCCTTTTTCAAGATCAACAGGAGTAGACAAGAATAGAAGGGGTATGGGAACACCACCTTCTAATTCTAAATCTTTTTTTATTCTTATTTCTCCTTCATGCCAGACAAGAGAACCTTCATATTTTTCGATTGATTCATAATATCTTCTATAATTCCACTGAACAAAAAAGTCTAGTCTATCGGCAGGGGCTATCATTGTGTGGATTCTTTCAAAAAATTCAAGTTCTCCCTGACTTAACGGTAAACTTGCCAAGGCTGGAGTTGGTCTATTCGGTCTATCATGCATCGGGGCAAGATGACCTATTAGCATTGAAACAATCTGTAAATTATAACTGGCAAGTTTAACATCCATAAGTTTTCCAGCAAATTTATCTCTTGTGTACTCGTTATAAATTGATGGATATTCACCGATACCTTTTACTCTGACGAAATCTAATGGATGATCACCTGTCTTAGGAACGCCAAGGGCTGGATCTGCTGTATCCCATCCTCTAAGAGCAAATTTACCGCCATTTCTGAAACTCTTACCCAAGGGCAACATTTCATTTCTGTCTGGATGCCACCAGAAACCAAGAGGGCCTAGTATATTCAAATTATCACCACATCTGAATAAACCCTGTTTGTAACAATAAATAAGCAAATAATTGGAAATGGCTTTTTTGTTCTTATTATCAATCACTTCAAGGGTTAGATAGTGTTGCTTATCATGAACAATTTCAAATTCTCTTGATAAGAGTTTTTCTCCTTTCCCTATGAAGTTTCTTATAACTCCATAGTCTGCATCTCTAACTTTAACTTCTTTTATCCCATCGTTAGAAAAAACCTCAAATTTCAATCTTACTCTTTGGGCGCCCCTTGTAAATTCATAGTTGTTTTCCATCTGGTCATTTATGCATTCCCACTGAAAGATAATTGGACCCTGGCTTATTTGTTGTTGCCCTGCCTTGGCCAACCAGTAAGGACTGCATCTCGCATTTAAAGAATTTCTTGCCCACTCTAAATTTTTGAATATTGTTACATATGTTTCTCGGGCAATTTTTAAATCTTTCGGTGATTTTACTTTGGTATATGAAATCACTGAATTCCATCTTAAATCTCTTAAGCCAAAAAGAAATTCATTATAGTTATCTGCGATTAGTTTGTCTCTATCATATGCATAAGGAATGTACATAAAAAACCACCATAAATTATGGGGATATCCACCAGCATCTCTTAATTTCTTGTAGTCAATAATGGCTGTTTGAGGGAATCCGCAATAATTATTATATTGTCCGTAATAATTTATCCTCTTACCGTCCCATTGAATATACTCAGAATTATTAGAAGTAAATTTTTCAGGCGGATATTTTATTCTTTCCCCTAACATTATCCATCTTATTCCAGCCCCATCTGTAAACTCTATACCAGGACAAGCATAAAAATTTGCCTCACTCATTTCTTGACATTCTTTTTTTAACGATTCAAGTTCTTCAGGAGTTAAAAGTTCAAGTGGTTCGGTAAATACAATAAATGATAAGCCTAACTTCTTTGCCTCTTCTACATAATCTTTAACTTTTCCCTCCCCATCTGTATATGCAGTATGAATTCCTATCAGTCCCTTTATTCCTTTATCTAATATCTTGCCTATTTCAACTTTCCAGCCATCCTCAGGCCTCACATATGATTCTGAAAAAGTATATTTATCCCAAGATATTTCATTCCGGAAAGTTACTTTTTTGTATGGCTCTATTTTATAAGCCGCCATTTTCCCTACTTTTTTCGCATTTTCCCCAAGATATCTATAAGAGTTCATCTGTAACTGCCAACTATCACTTCTTCTTCCTGATAATGGGTCTCCTTTTTCTTCAACTATACCTGCCCATAAAGGATTTAAGTAATTCGCCCCTGTGAAAAGAGGGGAAATTGGGTAGGATACAATTCTCCCTTTGCCCAATTCCCTTGTAGCAAATATTGGAGGCTCTGTTTTATATGTTCCTTCTGTTTCAAGATTGATTACATTGGGATTCCCAGAAATACCGCTTTTATATGACTTCGCTTCCTTTTCCCCTTTTATCAGCATTCCCCATTCAGGGGAATATCTTAACGCAACAACTCCTGGACCCGGATAATAGTCATGTAATGGTAAATATAAACATTTGATACCTTCTGTTAAAATATGTGGTTTCATATTTTGTGTATAGAAAAATTTAGCCTTATCCAATGTTTTCCCTTCATATTCCCTTGTCTTATCATATATCCCCTCATGCAAAATCTCTATCCCAAAAACCTTTAAAACTTCATTCCAGTATTCTTCGTCTTTTTCGTTTGGATATCTCACACTTCTTATTTGAACAAATAGGCCCCCTCCTTCTTCAATAAATCTTCTTAATGCGTTGCTAACTCTTTTAGCGTATTCTTTTTCTTCTTCTCCAAATTTCGTTCCAATACCTTCATCAGTTGTTGTTAAATGTATTAAATGGAATCTTGAGATTC
>JAMWDF010000068.1 GCA_023818865.1 Candidatus Omnitrophota bacterium | reverse complement strand
AATCCAGGACAGCCAAAATAAGCCAAAGCCAGGGTGGGCAACCTGGTTTTTGAAGCTAGAACTGCTGCCCACCCCTGATTGTATTTCCCTTCTGAGCCACCTAAGATGATTAAAGCCGGAGTAGGCTATTCTTTTGACTTCTTCAGTCGCGACAAGGCGGTTGTTAATTCTGAGAATGATATTAAAAGTACTAAGAGCAGGAAAAGGGGACGCCAATTCGCTTTCTGAATACATTTCATTGACCAGAAAAGGCCAGCCGAATCAACGCCAGAGTTTGACCCAATGATTGACGCATCAAGGGAAGTATCCACAATCCCTTTCCTGGAGGAGGCAAACCAGGCACTGGATGACCAGATGTTACCATACTGGTCTTTCCCTTCTACCGAGAGAGAGACCTTTTCCCTTAGTTTTAGTCCGGTAACTTTGATTATGATTGGCTCGCCAACCAGGCTTTCTCTTGGACTAACAATCAATTGCGGACTTATCAGTTTCTCGTCACAAGCAGCAGGAAGCGAAGAAAGGGAAAAAATAACGGGTAGGAATCCCAAGAATGGTTTTTTCCCGCAGATGAGTTTGGATAGGGAAACAAAACCAGGGAGAGCGAAGTCATTCATCTTTTTTGTTGTCTGAAGGAATACTTTTCTCGACTATTATAGCCCGGAGAAAAAACCTTGCCAAAACTGGTTAACCTAAGGTGAACTTTATCCCTGGGGTTTTAGTAACAAAGGCAATGAGGTTCCAGAGACCCGCGGTAACGAAAGAGCCAAGGACTAGGCCGAGGGAAAAGAATTTCGCTTTTTGGTAAACCTGGGCGCCGCCATACTTCAGCACCATCACTTTGGCTACCCAGGCCAAAAAAACCGAAAACCAGGTCATATAAACAGGATAAGGGATGCCGACTGCCAGTCCAACAGGAGAAAGTGGCCACCAGAGGAAAAAGTGCCTGAGGGTGAGAAAAAGTAGCATTAAAGCGCCGCCAAGAGTTATAAAGCCGTACTGCTTTAAACCAACTGACTGAGGATGGAGAATAAGACGGCTTATCCAGCCCATGGCGTACTTAGGCAGTCCTTTCAGGTGCCAAAGAGGAATGTTTATCGCCCCGCACTTATACCCGAGGAACAAGGTTGACCAGCTGGAAGCAAGAAGACTAATGACTATGGCCAGACTGATACCTAAAAGGAGTCGGCGGCTATTAATCTTAAGGGTTGTTGCCAGTTTGAGGGCATTACAGACAGAAGCCATAACCATGGTTCGCAAATCAGCAGCCCAGGCGAAGGAAAGACCCAAAGAAGTTAATCCGGACGGACCAAGAACCTGTGAGCCAAAAGTATGGACTGTCATCACTGCGGGTATTACCGGTGCTCGGTAGTAAGCCAATCCTGTCTGAGCAATTACTCTGGTGATTCCCAGAAAAATCAAGATAGTGATAAAAGTAAAGAAAATGGTTGGCAATAAGTTCAATCCAGTCTGGCGAATCCACCAAACACAAAAAATAAGGCTGAACCAGAAACACCAGAAACATGTTCGGTAAGACATAATTTCCTCTTGAGAAAAGCGTTGGTTTCTGTTTTTTACCTCAACAATTACTGTCTTCAGATGGTCTCTGGCCACCCAAAGGGAATAAAGGCTTAGAACTACCAGGGCGCCGATGGATTGACAGGAGATAGCTTCGTGGGCAGGGTCAGAGTAAGGCTGAAAGGGTCCGATGGAAAAACCAACCATCTGGAGAAAACCGGTCACAAAAATAAGCAAGATTGAAAAGAACCAGACGCTGAACAAAACATCGGTTGGCACCAGAAAAGACAGACCAATCACTTCAAAATAAAGTGTGATGGGCAGAGAGAATGTGCGGCGGAAGATAGGCAAGGAATAAGCTAACTTGGGTGAAGTGAAAAGAGGGAAAATAACATGCAAACCATTAAGCGAGTAGAAGAATAAAGGAATAAAGAAGCCAAGCCATAGCAGTTTTTGGCAACAAAAACGCCTTGTTTCCGTCACCATTACTTCTGGCAGTTCCATTAAGGGAAACATCAATTTTTCTCTTTCTACCCACTGTTTACGCATCACGACCACTAGGGAGACACACAGTAGATAGAAGATTATAATAAAGGTAAACCAATGAGCCAGGGGTTTAATCCAAACTGCCCAGGGAATTCTCACACCAGGCGGCAGTCCCTCATAAAAATACTGAACAGCTAGGAGATTAGAGGGAACCAGATGGGACGGTATATGAGGGTGAATCAATTGAGCATAGCGATTGGCCGGGCTGGCGTAGTAATAGGTACCGGCTAATAGGCCAATCAAATTCATAGTAAAACCCCAAGAAGGAATCGCGCAAGCCACAATCATCATTATATAGATGGTAGCCAGTTCAGTTGGGCTGAAAGCCCTTTTGGGGAAGAAGCGTTTCAGGGAACAATGGATAAGAAAGAAGAAAAGGAAAAATAAGAAAATAGCGCCACCGGTAGAAAAATCAGCACATAATGGCGAACCTTGAAGATACATTAGCACCCATGGCTCTCCGGAGGCAATCAAAAAAGATAGAAGAAACCCGATCACCAGAGCCCTTCGGGTGATCATTTATCCCTCCTTTTGTCAGAGTGAGTCGCTGTCTATTTAAATCTGTCGCTGCTTTTTTGGAAATTATATCATACTTCTTTTCAAAATCCTCTCAGGTTTTATCAACAGTAGGCGAGCAGAGAGATTGCTGGTAATGCGCCAGTGGGGGGTGACCATCGCCTAGGTCATTTTTTAACCATTTAAGTTAAGCGATAATTCTTAGTAGATTGATGAGAAAACCGGCCAGGAGGGAAAAAGCAAAATAGTAGGCAACAAACCAGAAAGTCATTTTCTTACCAAAGAAAGCAGCCAGAAGCGGGATACTGGTCAGACAGATTCCATTACCTGCCAGGGTAAAGGCAATAGCCTGGCCCATTGGCAGGCCAAACTGAAAAAATGGTTTTAGCAGGGGAATTTCCTGGCCACCACATAGGAAGATTGGGATACCCAGAGCAGTAGCCATCACCAACCCAGTGAAGTTTGGCGGAAAAGTTTGCTGGAAGAAAGGCAGTGGCAGGTAGCGAGTGGCCGCTACTCCCAAGAAGATACCAAAGAGCAACGGCGGCCAGGTTTTCACCAGGTTTTCCCAGGTCGTCAAGAGAAAATCCTTGGGTAGCTGGGACTGACCAGAGTCATTTGGCAGTGAAGTAAGCTGAATATTGTGCTGAGAACGAAGAGTATTTTTTAGGAGAAAACCGCCGGTTAACCCCAGAAAGAGAGCAGAGATAACGCGCCAGAAAGTATACTGCCAGCCTAGGACAGCGGTGCCAAAGATAATGACAAAGGGGCTGAGTAACGGGCTAAGGAAAAGAAAGGTAAGGATTGCTCGGGCTGGGAGGTTTTTTCTTAGGGAGGCAGCCAGAGGAATAGCCGCACAGGAACAAACAGGAAGAATTATCGCCCAGACCGCGGTAGTGAGAGTGTTCCGGGGAAAAAAACACAGGTGTTTGCCGGCAGTTTTTTCAATGAGAGTTACCAGGGAAAGGGAGACCATCACCACTGGGAAAAGTTCACCGAAATAACCACCCAAAGATTGAAAGAAACTCTTGCCTGGGTAAGAGGCAAAAGTGGGAAGAACTTCTGGGGAAAGACTACACCGGAGGCACCAGAAAAGACTGAGCCAGGAGTAAATCAGGAGGCCGGCAGTGAGAAATTTCAGCCACCGAGGAGGAAAAGGTAAGGGTGGGGGAAGGCGAGTCGCGGAAATTCGTTTCGAAAGTAGGTAAAAGAGGTTAGCACTCAGTCCGCCGCCAAGAAGGCTGATAAAAACTGACAAGAGGGCCTCCTGCTTTTCTCAAAGGCTATGCAAGGTTAAGGTTGTTGTCCTCGGTTTCCCTCTGCCACTGGAGAATTCTGGCTTCAAGTTTCTTGACGACTGACTGGTAACCAGGGTGGTTATACCGGTTGGTGGTCTCTCCGGGGTCATCCCGGAGATTATAAAGTTCGTGTTCTCCATTCTGGCTCCAGTTAAACTTCCAGCCTTCAGAAGTAACTATGGTTCTTACCGGATCAGCAATGGCTTTTTCTAATTCTTCTTTTGTTCCGAATTGACGCAGAAGATCGGGTAACGGCTCAGATAAACCGGCCTTGCCTGGAATTTCCGGCACAAACACGCAGTTATTCCCGTTCCATTCAACAAAAATATCGCTATTTATCTGATTTTGACGGCTATTTTCCAGAACAGACCGAAGACTCTTTCCTGGGAGGTAGTGGGGAATAGGTTGAGCCAACAGGTCAAGCAAAGTGGGAACAAGGTCAATTTGGCTTACTGGTCCGGAAATTCTTCGCCCATATTTCTGACCAGGGATTTTGATTAACAGGGGAACGCGAATGGCTTCTTCAAACAAGACGCTCTTGGCAACTAGCTGATGAGCCCCCATCATATCGCCATGGTCGGAAGTGAAAACGATGATGGTCTTATCCCAGAGCCCGCACTCTTTCAAGGTTTGGAGAATCCGGCCGACCTGGGTATCAATCAGACTGCAAAGTCCCCAGTAGCGCGCCCGAAGTTCTTTCCAGTTAGCCGGAGTTTTCAGGTTCCATTTTTCTTTATACCAGGCATGGAAGAGGCGGGTTTTTAAGGGTTGAGTTTGACCAGGTGGGAAGGAGAAATTTTCAGGTAAAGGAATCTTCTCGGGATTATACTGATGGTTTCTTGGGCCAGAAAAGGGCATATGGGGTTCCAGAAAATTAACATAAAGGAGGAAGGGTTGAGAGCGATATTCTTTAATGAAGCCGCAGGATTCTTCTGCCAGGTAAGCCGGTTTGCTCAGCTCTTCCGGCAAGCAGGTTACTTCAGTTCGGCTGAAAATTTCTCCCCGAGATGGCTTAATTCCATGGCTGATCAGAAAGTGATGGTAACTGGAACGAGTCTTTGGGTCTCGGCCAGGCTGGTAGTATTTCCAGTAGAGGTCTTCAATGGAACGCCAGTGAATAAAGCCATGCTGGGGGAAAACTTCATCTCCCAAGTGCCACTTACCGAAATGGCCGGTAACATAATTTCCAGTAATCATTTCCGGTAAGCAGCGAACATTCGCCGGCAGGGGGATATTATTTTTCAGACAGCCATTCTGGTGAGGGTAAAGACCAGTGAGAATGGTGGAGCGAGAAGGTGTACAAACTGGTTGGGAGACATAGGCTTGGTCAAAGACAGTGCTTTCGCTGGCAAGAGCGTTTAAAGCGGGCATCTCAATAAGCTGATTGCCATAAGTTGCCATGGTGTCAAAGGCCTGTTCGTCGGTATAGAGAAAAAGCAGATTGCATTGGTTAGCCATTTTTCTCTCTGTTGGCTGCTGTTGCCTGAGCAAATGTTCACTGGTAATATGTTAACACAGAAAAAAATGGTTCCGGAAAACCTTTATCCCTCTTATCAATTGGTTGAGACAGAGAAGCAACTTCTGGAGATAGTGCCTGACCTCCAGAGTTGTTCGGTGATTGCCTGTGATGTGGAAGTTGACACTCTTTTTCATTACTCGGAAAGTTTCTGTCTCTTGCAGGTAAGTGCCTGGGAAAAGGTTTGGTTGGTGGACCCTCTGGCGATAAGGAATCTTTCGCCACTGGCTCCGATTTTTGCCAATCAGGCTGTAGAGAAGATTTTTCACGGAGCTGATTTTGACCGGAGAATTCTGAAAAAATATGCGGGGATTTCCTGTCAGAATGTATTTGACACCGAACTAGCGGCCAGGTACCTAAGTTTGCCTTCCCGGCTGAGTTATCTCCTGAAAAATTACTTCGGAGTCACGGTGGAAAAAAAGTTTCAGAAGTATGACTGGAAAAGGAGGCCTTTACCGCCAGAAATGCGTGCCTATGCGGCATCGGATGTTTATTGGCTGACCCGGTTAGCCAAACGGCTGAAGGAGCAACTCAGGCAACTTAAGCGTCTGGACTGGGTTGAAGAAGAGTGCCAGTGGCTTGCTGAAAAGCCTAGCAAGGAGAAAGAGAACCAATTTCTTTTTCTCCAGTTTCCTGGCTCTGGCCTTTTTTCCCGAAGGAAGCTGGTTGTTCTGGAGGCTATTTTACAGTGGCGGGAGACGCTTGCTCGGGAGAGAGATTGTCCGCCTTTCAAGATCCTGGATAACCAGACAATCAAGCAGCTTGTTCACCATCTGCCAGTCACTGAGGGAGAACTTCTCAGGATAGAAATACTTTCAAGAAAACCAGCGGTTTTTCGCCAGGGGCTCCTTGAGGCTATTAGAACAGGTTTGGCTGTTCCAGAGAAAGAATGGCCGATTTATCCGAAATCTTTAAAATCTTTTCCCTGGAAAGGGGAGGAGAAATACCAGGAGAGAGAAGGGATACTGAGAACCTGGCGAGAACAAAGAGGATTAGCTTTGGGTCTGGACCCGTCTTTAATTCTTACCAGAAAGCAAATCAGAGAACTGGCGGCCAGGGCGCCTTTGAAACTACCTGATTTGGAAAAGGTCCAGGGTCTGAGGAACTGGCAGAAGAAAACCTTCGGCGCAGAAATCTGTGCCCTTTTTAGCCGGAGCGAAGAAAAACAAGAATAAAAACAATGGAGGAGTATGGACAGAAGAATCAAGCAGTGGGTCATATTGGGTAACTTTGTGGTCTTTTCGTTAGCTTCAGGAGGCGGCTTGAAAATCCAGGTTGAAGGTAAAAGGGTACATCTTCTAAGTTCTCGCTGGGTGGTGACTTTAGAATCAGGCCTTATTACTGGGGTAGAGAATAGGTTAACAGGAGAGATTTTCGCCAGTCCCCAGCAGGGTATTCCTCCTTCACTGCCTTTTGGGCTGGGTGTTCAAACCGGGGCTATTGAAGAAGCCAAGAGGTTACATTCTTCCTGGGGCAGCAGTGACCTGGCTCAGGGTGACACTGACCCCACCGCAATCTTTCCCAGTCAGCACCGGTGATTGCTCTGGAATCTGAGAGGGGTTCAATGGCTATTTGGGCTCAAGATAGCTTCTTTCGTCCCAAGTATCTTTTCTGGCAAAACACTCCTTTGGTTTTTCACCTGGTGTGGCAAACCAGAAATATTATGCCTTTTGCCGAGAAAACGGAAGCCACCAGCGTTGCTTGGCGATTAAACTGTTTTCGGGGTTCGTGGGTAGCAGCCCTGGAACCGTACCATGACTGGTTTCAGAAGACTTTTGCAGCAGATATCCAGACCAGGCCAGATTGGGCCAGAAGAATTCGGGTAATTGTTCCCCAGCTACCGATGTCCGAGGAAAGCATGAAGAAACTGGCGGCTGTTTTTGACCCAGGAACGGTGTTACTCCATGCCTGGGCAGCCAGGAAACCAGCTTTTGACACAGAACTGCCTGATTTTACTCCCCGGGAAGATTTTATCAAAAGCGTCGCTGTGGCTCATCAGCTTGGTTTTCGCACCTCAGCCTATGTAACCGCTGTTTGTATCAACAAAGATGCCCGGGTGACTGAGGAATACCACCTAAGGGAATTAGTATTATTGAGAGGCAGACTTTTTGAAGAAAAAAAGCCTGCCTGGGATGATTACAGAGCAGGAGCAATTGTTTATACCGACCCATTGAGTCCCAGCTGGAGAAAACTTCATGCTCGGTTGATGAAAGAGTTTGTAGAAAAAACAGGGGTGGATAGTCTTTATGAAGACTGTGCTGGTACTTGGGGAGATTTTGGTGATGGAATTGTTGATGGTTTACAGCCTCTTCAGGGAACTTATTATTTGCTGAAAGAAACAAGGCAGGCAGTTGGCCCTAATGTGGCTTTTTCCAGCGAGTACCACGTGGAAAGGACAGCTCCTTTTGTCACCTGGGCACTTCATGGTACCACCTGGGGACACGAACCATTTTTGAAAAAAAGAATAGTCCGGGGTCGGCCAGTGAATAACTTCATCTGGGGACCAGATGTGCTTACCTGGATTCACGGTAACAGTGTTGATTTGGCTGATGCGTTGGGAGGAATTATGCCTATCTCTTCTCTTTGGTTGGAGGCAACCAGGGGGGGAGGGGGCCTCCCACGTCTATAGAGCAAAACTGATGGCGGAGAAACAGTTGAGACCTGCCTATTTGAAAGGACAGTGGGAAAAAGACGTTCTGGCTTACTACCAGGACAAGAAAGGAAATCTCTACCGGTTGGTGGAGCGGTCCGGGCATATTTTATTTGACAAGGCAGGCAAGGAAGTCTATCGGAAAACCAGGGGTTTAAGTAAGGTGAAAACCAGTTTGACCATTAGAGGTTGGCCGGCCAGGAATGAGGAAGGACCCATTGGCCTTGATCCAGCCTGGGAATACTGTCTCTTACCTGGGCCTAGAGAGGAAACGCTTCTGCGAATAGAAGGATTAACCGAAGGGGTTTACGGGCGCGGTTACCGGGAAGGGAATGGGTTCATTGTTCTCTCTCTTGGCCGGACTGGCTTGGCTGATGCTCTGGAAGAAGCCAGAATTGAGTATTTCTTGCCGGCTAAGGCAGCGAAAATTTTAGTGAACGGGAAAGAGGTTCAGGCCAAGAAACGAGATAATCTCTGGCTACTTCAAGTTCCCCCGGAGTCAACCATTGTTTTTCTAACTGGTGAGACAACAAAGATAGCGGCTGACGGATTACTGGGGAGTAATAATGACCAGGGTTATATCATCCCCTGCCGAGGACCGGAACTGGTGCTGGAAATGAGTCGGGGAAAATTACTCCAAATCCCCTTTAAGGTGCCTGGGGAAGAAAAAAGTTTGGCGGGATACTTGGCGGCTACGCCTGATGGAGTTAGATTGGTCTTTGATTATGTGGTGGAAGTTCCGGACAGAGATAGTAGCCTTCGGTTTTACGGTCAGCATGTTCCTCAAAAATACGGAGATGGCCAAAAAGTTTTTCTCTGGAGCAACGGGGCTCTGGTTCTTGAAACCAGCCTGTCAAGGGATGATGAGAAAATTCATTGCTGGGAAGTCCCTCTAGGCCAATTTGCTGGCCAACCGGTGCTGATTACGCTGGCCAGCGACCCTAATCAGAATAGCAACTGTGATAACATGCGATTAAGCCGATTATATGTGGTGAGCGATCCCAAGATTACTCAACCGCGTCATCACCTTTTTTAGAATAGAGGGAACAGAAATAAGAAAAAATGTGTCTAAAGGGAAAGTAATCCACTGGAGGCAAAATGAGAAAGTCCTTACCTGTCTGGTTGATTTTAATAGCCTCATTAACGCTGGCTGGTTCTAGGGAGAGTGAATGTAAAAGAGTAGAGGAGGCAGTGAAAAAAGGTTTGCCCAAAACAGCCATTGAAGAATTAGAGCCAATCATCAAGCAAGCCATTAAGGAAAAGGCTTATGGTGAAGCCTTGAAAGCCATCTGTAGGAAAATTACCCTGGAAGCCACGATTCAGGGAAATAAACCGGAAGAGAAAATTATTCGGCTTCAGGCAGAAATAGAGAAATCTCCGAAGGAAATTAAACCGCTGATGGAGGCGATCTTGGCCAACTGGTATTGGCATTACTTCCAGCAAAACCGATGGCGATTTCTCCAGCGCACCCAAACCGCGGGAGTACCAGCTAAGGATTTCACTACCTGGGATTTAACCACGATCCTTGATGAAATTGGTCGCCACTTTGATTTAGCCCTATCGGAGGAAAAGCGGCTGGTGGAGACTCCAGTGACTGAATACAAAGACTTTTTGGTTGCTGGCACTGTCCCTGACAGTTACCGGCCAACCCTTTACGATTTTATTGCCCATAACGCTATTGAGTTTTATTCTTCTGGGGAGCAGGCTGGGACAAGACCAGAGGATACTTTTGAACTTTCTGCGGCCAGTCCAATCTTTTCTGAAGCCGAAGAGTTTATCCGTTGGCAAGTCCAGACAACTGATTCTGATTCCCCGGTTTATAAAGCCTTACGGTTATACCAGAAACTCCTTTCTTTTCACTTGGAGGATAAAGATAAGACGGCCTTTATTGATGTTGATTTACACCGGCTAAATTTTGGTTATAACCAAGCCTTTGGTGAAGAGAAAAAAGAAAGGTACAAGGCAGCGTTGAAACGGTTTGTAGAAAAATGGGCGGACCACGAAATATCCAGCCGGGCGAGATACCACTGGGCTGCGGTTTTGCAGGAAGAAAATGAATTGGTGAAAGCACACCAGATCGCCGGTCAAGGCTACCACAGTTTTCCTGAGAGTATTGGCGGGCGCTGGTGCTACAACCTGATGAAACAGATTGAAGCTAAATCCCTCAGCATAGAAACAGAGAGAGTCTGGACTGAACCCTGGCCGAAAATTAAAGTTTCTTACCGGAATATCACCAAAGTTTTTTTCCGGGCAATTCCGTTTGACTATGAACAACGGTTGACCAGCCGGGTCTGGAATCCAGAGTATCTTAACGGTGAAGAAAGAAAAGAAATTCTTAAGAAAAAACCGGTTAGAGAATGGTCAGTCAATCTGCCAACCACCTCAGATTATCAACAGCGGACTGAGGAAATTGGGGTACCAGATGACCTATCTCCTGGTTTTTATTTTGTTTTGGCCAGCCAGGAACCAGCCTTTGGCGAGCGGGATAACCAGATTTCTGTACTGGGCATCTGGGTGAGCCGTTTAGCATTAGTAATCCGGAGCGGACAAAAAGGCAAGGGAATGGAAGGTTTTGTTCTTCTGGCCAAAGAAGGTAAGCCGGTTTCTGGGGCTGAGGTAAAACTTTGGCAGCGAGATGATAGAGGCTGGAAGTTAGTGTCCGTTGTCACCACTGATGAAAATGGAATTTTTCGTTTCCCGAGTCCACCACGTCTTCAGCATATTCTTTTGGCCAGCTACGAAGATGAAAAATTAGCCAGTCAGCCGAATTATTCTTATGAGACTGCTTGGCAGCCGCCTTCTTACACCCGGACAATTTTCTTTACCGACCGGTCTCTTTACCGACCAGGCCAGATTATTAGCTACAAGGGCATCTGTATTCAGGTAGACCAGAATGAGAATAACTATCAGGTTTTACCGCTTCAGAGTCTCAGAGTAGTATTCCGAGATGTAAATGGCAAGGAAATCAGCCGTCAAGATAAAAAGACTAACGAATATGGTTCTTTTAGCGGTTCTTTCGTTGCTCCGACTGACCGGCTGACCGGTCGGGTGAGTATCCAAGTAGAATCTGGACCACCAGGCAGTGCTACCGTCAGCGTGGAAGAATATAAGCGGCCAAAGTTCCAGGTCACTCTGAGTCCTCCAGACAAAGCGGTTAGATTGAACCAGCCAGTTGAGATTCAGGGGAAAG
>JAMWDF010000067.1:5757-11232 GCA_023818865.1 Candidatus Omnitrophota bacterium | reverse complement strand
GCCGGTAGTCTTCGCCTGAAGCGGCGTCTTTTCTGGAAATGGGAAGAAAATCTGGCGAATAACCTGGCTCACCCTATCCCGGTAAATACAGGCTTCTTCCTCGGTTTTGATTGCGGCGAGTCGCTCCTGGCGCTCCTGGCGAATCTCTCTCACGCGGGCAACATAGTAATCAAGGACCATATGACCGTAACCCTTGGGGAAGGAAACCTGTTTAGCCGATTTTCCTTTAGCCATGTTAACTCCTTTTTCCCTGACCGACTTCCGTGATAGGCTCTATGGTATAATAATCACCCATGTTTGCCAAACTATTCCTCCGAATTATAACCATCTTTATGATGATTTCCCTGGGAGCTCTAGCCAGAAAACTGGGCTTAACCAATCCAGAAACCTCCCGCCGTTTAGCCAGATTAACCGTTTCTTTTTTCTATCCAGCCTTGGTCTTTTCCGGCATCTTCACCAATTACACCTGGGCAAAACTTCTCGCTAACTGGACTTTACCGGCTGGAGCGTTTCTAATTATGCTTATCGGCTATTTAACTGGGTTAATTTTCTCCCACTTTCTCCTTTTTGAAAACGAATCCCAAAGAAACGGATTTCGCTTTCAGTGTACCATCAACAATTATTCGTTTCTTCCTTTGCCCATCGCCATGATGCTTTGGGGAAATCCCGGGATGGCCAGACTTCTCTTTTCCACCCTCGGTTCGGAAATCGCGGTCTGGACTTTAGGTATCCTGGCCCTAACCGGTAACCGGTTAACATCTAAAAACCTTCGTTCTTTACTCAACCCACCAATGCTGGCTCTTCTAACCGCTATCCTTGCCGTCGCTCTGAAAGATAGATTAATTTTCTCTCCAGGCTACTTGACAGAAACCGGCCATTCAATCCTCACTGTTTTAGATATGCTGGGCCGGGCAACCATCCCCTTGTCAATGTTTGTCGCTGGCAGCCGCATGGCTGACCTGAAACAAAAGCATCTGTTTAACAGTATCCAGCTTTATGTGATAGCGCTACGTTTGGTGGCTATTCCGGCCATCAGTATTGCTTTACTTTCTTATTTTCCTATGTTGTTAGAAACTCGCTCCACTCTGATTCTTTTGGCTACCATGCCTTCGGCGATTGCCACTGTCGCTTTAAGTGAAATTTTTTCTGGGGATTCGGAGTTCGCTGCCTCTGGCGTGCTTCTGACCCACCTATTTTCACTGTTGACTATCCCCGCCTGGTTAGCCTTCCTGATCTGACCTATGGGTGGAGCAGTTCAAAGCCAGTAGAATCATCTCTCAAACGTCTGGCTTTAGTCCCAACTATTTCCACCAGCATTACCTCTCCTACCTGCCAAACTTCCACGCCTGGTCTCAGACAACCGGTGTAACTCCGGCCTTCCCGACCCATTGTCCCGTGGAGGTGAAGGTGGGGTTTCTTATCTGTCCCTGGGAAAATCATCCCCAGCGCCAGAAACTCATGGACACCAAGAAGTTCAAAATACAGCGGTTCAACTGGTCTGGCGTTTTCCTGGTTAGGACCAACGACCAACCGCCCACCATCTTTGATACCTCCAAGAAGAAAACAAATAGCCCTCTTTACCCGGTGCTGGCTGGCAAATTCTTCCAAAATTGCCGGTAGTTTATCTCCATCCTCCAGTCTCACAACAAATACCCGTCCGATTTTAGCCTGACAGTACTTCATAGGTCCTCCCGATAACCATGGTATTATAGCACCGATAGAAATCTGCCTTGTCAGGAACAAAATGAGAAATTCTTGGGTCTAACTGGTAAAAGGGGGACAGCATGAAGCGAACATTGGCACTCTGGCTATCTGGCGGAATGTTATGTTTTTCAGTCCTGTTGTTTGGAGAGAAAACCCTCCCAGCAATTGGGGAAGCTACCGTCACTATCTCCTTTGATGAGTTCAGCCAGTTTATGAAAAACAGTCGGGTGGTTATTCCCTGGGAAGAATTGCAAAAATTTGTGTTGATAGACGGGAACGGCAAATTCCTGCGCCTTCCCTGGGAAACTTTCCTGAAGTTTGTTGAGGAGAGAAAAGCTCCTGAACCTAAACCCCCAACCGACTACATTCTTTCTTCTTTTCTCTACACCGGCGTTCCCCAACGAGACAGTTTTGTCCTTAGATTTGCTGGTAACCTTTTTGGACTAAAGGACCAGGCCGATGGCTGGACAACAGTCAAGCTCTGGCCGACCACTGGTGTTTTTCTCGCTTGGCTTAAGATAGACGGCAAGCCGGCCCGCACCATTACCAAAGATGGTATCTATTGCCTTTTATTGAACGAAAGTGGTTCATTCCAGATAGAGGGTGAGCTTCAGGTGCGTCTATATGGAGAGGCTTTCCGCTTACCTGTCCCCGCCGGTACCTCTTCCATTGTCAAACTGACATTACCCGGGGAGTATAATGTTTCTTCTCCGGCCGCCGCTAGACTGAGAACCGAACAGACTGCTTCGGCAACAGAGGTAGAAGCCAGTTTTCCCTCAGCCACTCAGGTGGAAATTGCCTGGAGCCCAATTGTCAGAGAGCCAGAACGACCGAAGATATTAGCTAACATCCTGCTGCAGTATTCCCTCCAACCAGACTTAATCAGAACCACCGCCAACTGTCGTTACGAAATTCTCTATCAGCCTGTCCCCTATCTCCGGCTGGGATTGCCAGAAGGCATTCGGCTCATCAATGTTTCCGGAAATCTTGTTGACTGGAAAGAGATCAACTCAGTGCTTCAGGTAGAACTCAGACCAAAAACAAAAGGTCTTGTCCAGATTCAGGTGACCTATGAACAAGACATCAAGGTTACGGACAACCAAGTTACCCTTTCCCATCCCTTATGTCTTGACGCGGAAAAAACCGTCGGTTACGCCACAATCGTTTGTAGCCCAAACCTGGAAGTATCCCCAGCAATTCTGGAAGGATTAGTCCTGGTTGACCCCAGAGAACTTCCTGATAGAGCTGCCCCAGCTGTCCTGGCGATGCGGTTTTCTCGCCTTCCCTTCCGTAGCATCTTGAATCTTATCCGTCACCAGGAAGTAGCCATGCTGGACGCCACGGCTGATTCCGCCAATGCCATCACCGCCATGACCAGTGATGGCAAAAGCATCACCCGGACAATCTTCAACGTGCGTAACACCACCAAACAATTTCTCCGGGTGAAGCTACCAGAAGGGGCGAAACTCTGGAGTGTGTATGTGGACCAACAACCTACCAAACCATTGATCGGGGCTGACCGAGAGATACTCCTCCCTGTCCTCAAATCACTCACCCGGCCAGAAAGAGCCATCCCGGTGGAAGTCATCTATTATCAAGCCAGTTCAAACATAGCTACCACCGGAACTCTCCAGATATCTCTGCCCGCGATTGACATCCCGATTATGCACTTTATGTATTCCCTTTATATTCCTGAAAAGTTGAACCTCAGCCATTTCAGCGGTAATTTAGAACCGGTGAAAGACTTCGCTTTATTATGTGAAGAACCATCAGGAGAAATCTCCAGCCGTCAGGAGAAATCTTCGGTCGTCAGCCAACCAGCTTCCGGGGAAATTAAAGAAGCCCTGCGGAAGGTATATCTTGCCAGACAGAAAGAACTGGAACAAAACATTTCCCACATTACTATCGCCAAGGAAATAGGGGATAAAGCAACCCTGGAAACAACCGCTGGCCTGCTCCCTCTCAGAATTTATATCCCAGCCACCGGCCACTTGCTCCGGTTTGAAAAGCGTCTGGTCGTGGAAGAAGAACTGACAGTCAAAGCCAGATACACTTTGCGCAAATAGCTTACTGTTTATCCAGCACCCTGGCACTGATAAGACGCTCCAAGAAACTTCCTTTCCGGGTACCGGTGCCTAACCTTAAGTCACTCACTACCACCCGGTTCACCACCCTGACAACATCACCATGCCAGGTAGGTTGGGAATAAGCGTAGAGACTGTGGATAACATATGGTCTGCCATCAACTTGACCGAGGTAAAGCAGGCTATGGCCCGGCATTCCTAAAAGAGTAACGCCGGCGATACCTTGCTCCAGAAGAAGTTTTTCCCGCTCTAACTCGCCCACCGCCGGGTCAAAAAAACCGATTGGCCGGCCAATTTTTCTCTGCTCAGAGGAATCCCTAGGCAGAAACACCCCCGCAGTAGCAAAGACCGACTGAAGAAACCCAGAACAATCTTGGAAACCATACTGCCCACCCCAACCATAAGGCAGGTGGAGAAACTGGAACGCTCGTTCAATAATCGTTCTTGGAGTATAAGGCAGATAACCTGGGTGAATATCTTCTTTTTTCAGGTAACCGGACGTCAATTGAACATCTCCCCCAGGAAGTCTCAACGGCAACAGCACTTCCACTTTGTCCTCATAAAAACGACTTACCGGTAGTCTCACCCCCATCCCAGCAGTCTCATATTTTCTGGTCAACTGGGCATCAAAGTAAATATCAGCCAACGGTCGGATAACCACCACGAACGGTTCCCTGTTGATGAACCTATTTATCTCTTCCTTTTCGGCTCTGGCTACCTTTTCGCTTTTTACCCAACCTCTGGTCCAAAGGCCTTCTACGTAAAACCAGCCAGCATCAGCCGTGGTGTGAAAAATGGCTACTGGCGTGGCTATCTCCAGAAGGTTATTCTGAAGAAGGTCAAAATTTACTTCGCCCCTGGTTCGGTAAAAGGGTAAATCAGTCGGCAAAAACCGTTGAGGTGCCCGACCAGAAACTATGCCGAAACTAACCTTATTCTCTCCTGACAGACCGTCCAGAGACATATATCCAACAATGTCCTGATAAAATCGCGGTGTAATCCGACCTGAGGTGGTATAATGGGACTGCCTTCTAAAAGATTCAATATCGCCTAGTAAAGTTTTCCGTAGGGTTTCGCCCTGGAAACTTTCAGGGAAAGTAAGGAAATTAGGCCGCCCGGCAGTCTCGGCTATCTTCCGGTTAAACTGGCAAAGTTCGGTCTCATCAAAAACATAGGCATCAGCTATAAAGTTCCGCTCAATCCAGAAGCCGGGGGTCTGCATCTCCGGAGAAACTCTAGGTAAAAGAGTGGGAGCTGCGTAGTAAAGCCTTTCCCAGCAATTTCCAGAGTAAAACAGCAGGCCAAAAATAAAAAAAACCGACAGGAGGGTTTCCCTAATTTTGTCTTTCATCTTCCCAGATGTTAGGATGATTGGGAAAAAAAGTCAAAGGATAAAATGGTCTTCACCAAGAAAGCCCTGAAAAAACTCTCTTTAATTCATCAACTATCCCAGCAGTATAATGCGGCTGGCAAACTCAATCATCGTCAGGTTCTTCTCAGGCTGCTGGAAGAACACTGTCAGGAAATACTTAGTCTTTTTCAGGCTAATAACCCCCATGCCCTTGTGGAAACAGGAGACCTCCTGGTGCTGTGTCTGGAATTGATGATAGAGGAAGGCGTTTGCCCGGATAAACTTGTAGCCACTTGTTTCACCCGCTATCGGCGCAAGCTGAGCGGACTCTTAAAA
>JAMWDF010000067.1:0-5747 GCA_023818865.1 Candidatus Omnitrophota bacterium | reverse complement strand
TTTCACTTCATTCTTTTTATTTTTTCTTTTTATTTTTTTTTTTTTTTTTGAATGTTTTTCAGCAATCTTTTTTCTTTAAAACCCCCTCCTAAAAATAAAATAACCTTTTTTACAATCCTCTAAAAGAAAAAAAAACGTGAACCGAAATAGTTTCCTTTTATGGCTGCCTGGCTCCAGTCAGTTTTTCTTCAAGTTTCTCTCTTAGACTGTCCACAAAAATTATTTTTTTCTCTTCTCCTCTGGTTTCCCCGGCTGCACCTATTAGACCAAAAGTGGAAAGTTCCAGATACTCCTTGCCCTTAGGTGTCTTCATAATCTTGTACTGATATGGCCGGCCATAAGGGTCCATGAAATTAGTGCCTGCACCAAGATAAGGCCCCTTCCAGCCTGAGACCCCTGGATTCTCCATCAAATCTCTTAGCCGCCGGGGCACATTTTTAGTGTCAGCATAATAAAGCAAAATTGCTGACTCAATGTTTTCAAAATCCCTCATCACTTTGGCACTTCCTTTGGTCGCTATGGCCATTTCCCTGATTTTCCTAGCTGCTTCCTCGGTCTGGAGAATATTTATTTCGGCAATGGCCCCGACCAGGCCAATCTCTGAAAACGGAATCCGCTGTTTCCACATTTCCCATTCCAGGCGTTCCTTTTCTTCCAACACCTGGGGGGAAATGGGTGGCTTGTTAGCCACCACGACAGTAGACATGTTCTCTTTCAAAATCACATACCCTTCAACCAACCGAGAAGAAACCCCGACTTCTCCGGAAATCACAGAAATCTTTGATGCCTGCTCTTCAGGAGTATAACTTACCAAGAAGACGGTACCTCTTACCCCAGCAACAGCATTGGGTGTTTCAATCTCAAACTTTCCTTCTGGAGTAGGTAGTTTTTCCACAGCTGACCAGATCCGGCCCCGCCGCGATTCCAGTTGAAGATGCTTCAGGTTCTCCTGTTCAAAAAGGACCAGCCTGATTTTAATAAGAGTTTCGCTACCCAGGGTAACTACCGCTTTCTTCCCGAAAGATATAACTGCCTCAGACTCCTTGCCTGTTTTCAAATAACTCCCTACCGCCAACTGACTCTTGGCGGCTATCTCCTCCCACCGACGGTCAGAGGCATTCCAACCCGCCACATTTCCCTTCTTACTGACTAGACTGATGACTGGTCTTTCCTCAGCCCAAAGCAAGCCGGCGATAACGACACTCAAAATAGCGATAAACTTTCTCTTGTTCATAACAGTCCTCCTTGCGCTCTTGCGCTGTCTTGATTCACCATTACTCGATATACTCTCACTGCTTCTTTCCTTCCTTTCACCTGGACCGTTCCAATCAATTGACAGTTTACTATCTCCTTGACCCGGGTGTAAGTGTCTTCACTGATAAAAATCTCGCCGGCCGGCGCCAGGTCCTGAATCCGCGCTGCCAAGTTGACTGCGTCACCAATGGCGGTATAGTCCATTCTCCGCAGACTGCCGATATTGCCCACGACCGCTGGACCGGTATGAATGCCTATACCTATCCTCACCTGCAGTTGATCCTTTTCTTCTTTCAATTTATTTATCATTTCCACCGCTGAAAGGACTGCCTGCTGGGCATGGTCAATTTGGTCTATCGGCGCGCCATAGATAGCCATTACCGCATCACCAATAAACTTATCCAGTGTGCCCCCATGAGAAAAAATTACCTCCTCCAAAACAGCAAAAAGCCGATTGAGTAATTCCACCGCCTCCTCTGGAGATATTTTTTCCGCCAAAGAGGTGAAACCCCGAACATCAGCAAAAAGAATGGTCAGTAACCTCCGTTCTCCGCCTAACGGTATCTCCGAAGGATCACCGAGAAGCTTCTCCATCACTCCAGGAGCAATATATCTCTGGAAAATTGACCGTAGTCTATTCTTCTCCCGTCTCTCCAGGATAAATTGAGAAAGGCTAGTGCTCAGGGTAGTAACAAAAAGACCGGTCAGCGAAGGCATCATCTCCACCCACAGATTATAAGTGGTAAAAAGCCAGAAAACGACCCAGACAAACAGGCAGCCAAACAAAAAGATGAATAAAAAACCCACCGCTGGAGGGAAAATCACCCCAGTCAACCCAGCCATTATCGCCCCAGCCACCGGCAGAAGAAGGCAAACCGCTCTTGAGGTCGGCTGAATGAAATCATCCTGAAAGAAATTTTCCAAGAAACTGGCGTGGAGCCCTGCCTTCAAGTATCTTTCCTGACCCGCCACTGGTCCGACATCGGTTGTCCCGGCCGCTGTATGGGCCACCACCACTATCTTATCAGCAAAAACCTCTGGCGAAATTAAAGGCGTCTTGCCCTGGCTCCAAAGACGGTAGGACTGAAGCACCTGAACCATCGCATAATGGGGAAAGAGGTTTAACTCTGGATAGATGTTTAACCAAACCGACCCGCTCTCATCTACCGGCAGCCGACGCTCCTGGTCTTTCACAGTCAAGGCAATGTAGCCGCCTTTCAGTCTCTTAATCGCTGCCCCAGGTAACTGGTAGTAATTGATAAGAGCAGCCAGCCCCAGTGAGGGAATTAGTTTCCCTTGATAACTGATGAATAAAGGATAACGTCTGGTAACTCCATCTTCATCAGTAGGGACATTTACACAGCCAGTAGCCGTTGGTTTCCCAAGGGACACAGGGGCTTCCAGAAGTTTCTCTCCTGAAATCATCCCTTCTTTCACCGCTAATTTCCCTTCAAAATAGCACCCATAGATTACATTCCCCGCCTCACTTACCACCCGGCCTAACTCCCGGTCGGCTACTTTGTCTCCTGATTCTTCCAGGAAAAGAATATCATAGGCGATCACTCTGGCTCCCCACTCCTTCAGAATCCCAGTAAGAGAAGCATACCAGTACCGGGGAAGTGGCCACTGACCCAATAACTTCAAGGTTTCATCCCCGATAAAGACAATGACCACCTGCCCGCTTACCTTTTTCTCCACTGATTTTTTCATCCGCCAGTCATAGGAAATCAGTTCAAATCGCCGCCAGGTAGGCAGACGGTAAAGGGAAAAAATGACCAGGCCTATAAGAAATGGCCCAGGAAGGAGAGTCCATCTAAGTTTTCTAATTATCCGGGGTTTCATCAGGCGGACGAGTAGGTAAGGTGATAACAAAAGTAGTTCCCTGACCAACAGTGGATTCAACTTTTATTTTCCCCCGGTGCTCTCCGACTATCTTTTTAGCCACCGGCAAACCTAACCCGGTTCCTTTGTGTCCTTTCGTCGTGTAAAAAACTTCAAAAACTTTATTGATTTTATCCCGGGGAATACCGCAGCCATTATCTGTCACTAGAATTTCAAACCAACCGTTTTCCCCCGCCCTTCGGGAACTCAAAATAATCTTGCCCCCTGACGCCGGGATGGCTTCCCAGGCGTTGCTCAAAAGGTTCACCAAGACCCTTTCCATCCCCTGGTAATCAAAATAAACATCGGTCAGGGAAGTATCTGCTTCCACCAAGAGACTACCATTTTTTTCCTTGACCCGTTCCTGGTAAATCTTGGCAACACTCTCAAGAAAATCTGGCAGATTCACCTTCTGGTACAATGGCTTTTTCCTGGTAGTAAAATTGAGCATATCCAGAATCAAATCGGATATGCGTTCCACATTTCTTTTCACCATGTTCCAGCCAACCTCTAAATTTTCTTTTTCTCCCCTCTTCATCCCCTCATCCACCAGCGACATCCCGCCCATCAACCCGTTCAGAATGTTCTTGATATCGTGAGAGAGAGAAAGCATGGTTTGTCCCACCCCGGAAAAATGCGCCTTCCTCAGGTTCTCCCGGTAAAGATAGGCATTTTCTATGGCCAAAGCAGCCTGACTGGCAATGATTTCCATCAGCTCCTCATCAGAAGAATCAAATGCCTTCTCCCCGCGTTTATTTAAGACTTCCAACACCCCGAGCAGTTTCCTTTTCCAGAGGAGGGGAACCGCCAGAATACTTTTTGTCTGGAAGTGACTTTTCCGATCCGCCAGAGCATAAAAATGACTGTTCTTTCTAACATCAGGCACATTGACCACCCTTCTTTCCTGAGCGCACAGCCCGGCAATACCTTGACCCAACTTCAACCTGAGACGCTTCACCTTGTCTCCTTTTGCTCCCCGCGCCACCTCAAAAAAAAGGGCTTTCTTTTTCGGATCATAAAGGAGAAGGGAACTGGCTTCTGC
Source organism: Candidatus Omnitrophota bacterium (assembly GCA_023818865.1). Lineage (GTDB taxonomy): Bacteria > Ratteibacteria > UBA8468 > B48-G9 > DSTR01 > JAMWDF01. Next base: position 1,570 of record JAMWDF010000067.1, on the reverse strand, counting down.
ATTCAGAATGTCTTTACTTTCCTCCATAATTAATTCTAAGAGGTGGTGGAGGTTAGGAATATATAGGACGAAAGAGGAAACCCTCTGAAGAGTAGCCAGGCGTTGCTGGAGAAAAAGAAGGTCCGGCTGGGGTTTTTTCACATGAACATTATACCTTTTTTAACCAAACTCAGCAACTGTTGACAGGTATAAAAATTTACAGTATAATTATGTACACAATAGGGGGCAATTATGCAGGAATTAACCGAGCGGCAAAAAGAAATCCTTACTTTTATCCAGGGATTTATTTCTGAACATCATTATGCACCTACGTTGGCTGAAATCATGACCCATTTTTCTTTTGCCAGTCCTCAGGCAGTTAAGGGGCACCTACAGGCTCTGGAAAGGAAAGACTACCTGAAAAGGGTAGAGAAGATTTCTCGAGGCATTATCTTGAAAGAAAAAACCCAGCAACCGTTTTCCCTGCCTATCCTGGGTAGGGTACCAGCCGGCCAACCCTTACTGGAAGAAGAGAACATTGAAGGTCATTTATCCCTGGAGGAATATCTGAGCACTCCGGGTAAGACTTTTGCTCTCAAGGTAAAGGGAGAAAGCATGAAAGAGGCAGGGATTCTGGATGGTGATTATGTGATTGTCCATCAAACCACTTCAGTCAATAATGGTGATATTGTCGTGGCGTTGGTTAACGATGATTGTACCGTCAAATTCTTTTTCCGCACCCGAACAGGCGTTGAATTAAGGCCCGCCCACCCTGCCTATCAGCCCATCAGAGTGAAAGAAAATTTTCGGTTAATAGGAAAAGTGGTGGGAGTATTCCGGAAGATACGATGATTACTGAAATCAGTGAACCGATTAAAGTAGCCAGCATTTTTTCTTGCGGGAAAGTGAAAATTTGCTGGTTTGTCTGGAAGGGACGCCGGGTAGAAGTGGTCAAAACTACCTTCGCCTGGAAAAACCGCCGGGGAGAGAAAAACCTTCACCATTTCGCCCTTTCTAACGGCCAGGAAGTTTTTGAAGTTTCCTTCTGTCCAGAAGACCTTTCCTGGTATCTGGAGAGGGTTCACCTTCAGTAATTTAGGAGCTATAAAACCGATGGAACGCGTTATTGTCCACGTAGATATGGACGCCTACTTTGCTTCGGTGGAACAAAAAATTGACCCTTTTCTCCGGGGCCGACCAGTCCTGGTCTGTGGTAATCCTCAGAGCAAAACAGTGGTGGCTTCGGCTTCCTATGAAGCCAAACGATTAGGAGTGCGTTCCGGAATGAGTATCCCAGAAGCCCTGGCTTTGTGTCCCAAAGCTGTTCTGGTTCCTGGAAATCCCATCTGCTATGCTGAAACCTCCCGGCTGATTTTCTCCCTGCTTTCCCTTTTCAGTGAAGAATTAGAAATTTATTCCATTGACGAAGCCTTTATAGATGTCTCCAGCACTCTTCACCTTTTTGGCGACAAAGAGCACCTTGGTTGCCAAATCAAAGAAACCATCCGCAATAAAACCGGACTGACCTGTTCGGTCGGTATTGCTCCGAATAAACTTCTGGCTAAAATTGCCGCTTCTCTGGTAAAACCAG
>JAMWDF010000066.1 GCA_023818865.1 Candidatus Omnitrophota bacterium | reverse complement strand
TTTCAGGGATGGCAAAGATGGAAGCAGAAGAGTTGAAGAAATTGCTTGACGAACGCGGGCTTTTTGCCTGTTCCACTCATGTTAGCTATCAGGAAATTGTTACTGAGCTAGACAGAGTAATTGCTACCCACAAGATTTTAGGATGTGAAGCTATCATGTGTCCAGGTTTACCCGGTGAGTTGCACAACGCTGAAGGTTACCGCAAAGTAGCCAAGGAATTCAGCCAGATATTACCCAGGATAAGAGAAGCTGGACTAATTCTCGGTTACCATAACCACGGGATTGAATTGGAAAGATATGAAGAGAAGACTGGTCTGGAGATACTTCTGGAGAACTGCCCGGGTTTGGAGGCGGAAATAGATACTTACTGGATTCAGTACGGCGGGGGCGACCCAGCTACCTGGATTGAGAAGTATGCTGGCCGAGTGAGTGAAGTCCATGTTAAAGATATGGGAATAAGTAAGAACAAACAGGTTATGCCGCCGATTGGCACTGGCAACCTTAACTGGAGTCGGATTATTCAAGCTTGTAGGGAGGCTGGTGTGCGTTACTGCCTGGTGGAGATGGATACCCCAACAGTAGACCCATTCCAAGCCATCAAAATCAGCCTGGACCATTTGAAGTCTTGGGGGCTGGTAGAAAAATGAGAAAAAAGGAGGAATGATGGAAAAGCGAGTTTGCCTTTTTCTTCTGGTGGTTATCTGGACATCAGGAATGGCCCAGGAAATAAATAGGCCAGAAAGAGCCCCAATGTTAGGAATGGGGGTGAGACCGGACATTGGTCGTGGGCCGATGATTATGGACAAACAGATTATTCCCACTTCAGACGGTGGCCTAATTGTTTCCATCGGCAATAAACTGATTAAGTACGATAAGGACCTGAATTTGATTAGAGAAGTTACTCTGCCAAGCCCTTTGGAAGAACCTAGACTGCCGGCTAAGCCGGAGCCCCAAGAAAAAAGGTAGAGGCCAAATGTTTAAACTATCGGAGAAAATGACTGTTTTTTGTCCTCCGGATTTTTCCGAGTCTGTCTACCTGTTTGCCCTGGAAGAACTTGAAAGACTTCTGAAAAAAATCGGATGTCAAGTCAGCCGCCATGCCGTTGCTCTCGGGAAATATTCTCTCTGTCTTGCCAAAAGTCAGTCTAAACCCACCTTCCCCCAGGTTGACCTGAAAAAGATTAGGGGAGATGGTTACTGTCTGGCTATCCAACGGGAGGCAGTTTTTATCTTAGCTAACCAACCCCGGGGAATTCTCCATGGCGTTTATGACTTAGCGGAACGATTAGGTTTTGTCTTCGTTTATCCGGGAGAAGAAGGAGAATGGGTAAGACCGGTGCGGTCGATTCCCACTGGTGTTTTCCCTGTTAATCCGCGTTTCCCTTATCGGGGAATCTACGCGCATAGCTTGAATGAAGCCACTGCTGAAAAATGGCTGCGTTTCTTTGCTAAGCTAAGGTTGAATACGGTGGGGGTGGCAGAAAAGTATCTGCCTATAGCGGAGAAACTGGGCTTTCGTTGTGAGACCGGAGGTCATGGGCTTACCAATCTAATACCCAGGGATTTGTTCAAAGAGAAGCCAGAAATTTTCCGGATGAGCCAGCCAGAGGATTTCTTCGGAAAAAGGCAGGCAGATTTCAATGCCTGTCTTACTCATCCGGAGACCGAAGTGTTAGTGAAAAAAGCTTATCAGGAAAAGCTTAAGCTGCTGCCTGGGATTTACGCCCTTCACGCCTGGCCGGAGGACTTACCTGGTGGTGGCTGGTGTTTCTGTTCCCGATGCCGGGCACTTTCCCCTTCAGATCAGGCCTTGCTTTCGGTTCGTTATCTGGGAGAAGCCGCTGAGGAAATAGGCCATCCTGGTAGGATACCGATGCTAGTTTATCATGATACCTTAGTCCCTCCGGTTACGCTCAAACCTGCACGGCGAAGTTTTCTCCTTTTTGCTCCCAGAGAACGCTGTTATGGTCATGCGCTGGATGACCCTGAGTGCGAAAGGAACCGGTTTTATTTGAAATCACTCCAAGCCTGGTCAGAAATTTATCAGGGTATCGGAGATGGCCACACCTTTGAGTACTATCTAGACCAGGTTCTTTTTCGGGGGATGTACCCTTTTCTTCCTGGGATCATTCTAAGAGATATGAAGGTCTATGAAAAGTACGGTATTGAAAGCCATATGGTTCTCCAAGTAGGCGGTGTTTCTCCAGGTCCAGATTATAACCTTCTCCTTTTTGCCCAGGCCTGCTGGAAGACAGAGTTAACTGAGATTAGTTTTATTAAAAGGCTTGCTTCTTCCCTTTTTCCCCAAAACCCGGCTCTATTTTCTGAGTATCTTCTGGAGAGGAGTGATGTTTTCTCCAAGGCGTTGAAACTTTGCGGATATAACCCTGATATCTATCTGGACTATCGGTGGCTTCCAGAATCTATCAGCCAGTTCAGTCTGGAAATGGCCACCAGTTACCAGAGGTGCGCCCAAAGGTTGCAGCAAAGCGGAAGGAAATTGTTTCGCCTAGCGGCAAGAGTCAGGGAAGGCCAGGCAAATCTGCTTCCTCAGGAAATCGCCCGGGCTGCTTACGAATCAAGCGAACTGAAGTTGATGGCCTGGCAACAGAAAGCCTGTAACTTCCTTGCTCGCTACTACCAGACAGGTTCTTCTATCGCCAGGAGAAAGGCGGTGAATTTCTTTAGCCAGGCAGTGGCAGCTACCAGAGTCAGCCGGGAAAAAGCCAGGGCGGCTGGGTTGCCTGAAGATTATTATTTCTTCCAGTGCAGCCGCTGGCTGGAAAGAGAATTTAACGAGAAGACAAAAGTCTTTCAGTTGAATCTTAAGGAATAAAATTTATCCCCTCTCCATAGCGGCTGGCTGGGTGTTAATTGCCCGGATAGTTTCCGCCGGGAACTTTTCTTCTCTCTGGTAGGTGTAGAGACCGTTTTGTTCTTGTTCTACATCATACAACTGGGTGTAGGCAAAGCCACAGATTCTTGGGTGAAAAAGGAGGGTTTCAGTCAATCCCCGGTACCGTTCCAGAAATTCCTTTTTGCTTCTTGGGGTTTGACCATAGCCCCAGCCTGTCTTTTCTCCCTTTTGGTTCCACCAGGTGCCTCCATATTCACTCACCCAGTAAGGCTGACCCCGATAAGGGGCGTCATACTGAGGGTACTTTCTCCAGATGGCTGATGGGTCTTTCCTTAAGGGTGCGAACATCCGCGCAAACTCCTTAGGGTCCTGGGTATAATTATGGCAGTCGTAAAGGTCGGTCTCCACATGAATGTAACCACTGGTATCAATCACTGGTCGGTCCGGGTCAACAATCTTGGTTAACCAGTAAAGATTTCTGGTTGTCTCTAAAGGTTGCCTGGGAGAGGTTTCATTCAGGGGGCACCAACCGATGATAGAGGGATGGTTTATATCCCTGAGTACGGCTTCTATCCATTCAGCCGGGGTACCAGGATAAACCTTGGCATCAGCCGCCCAGCTTCCATATTCTCCCCAGACTAGATACCCAAGTTTATCAGCCCAGTAAAGGAAACGCGGTTCAAACACCTTCTGGTGTAACCTGGCGCCCTGAAAACCCAAGTTTGTAGCCAGAAGGATGTCTTTTTTCAAGTCTTCTTCTGTCCTGGCAGTATAGATTCCGTCAGGATAATAACCCTGGTCAAGAATTAGCCTCAGGAAAAGAGGATGACCGTTCAGCAAGAATTGATTCCCTTTTATTTGGATAGTCCGGAAGCCGCAATAGGACCCGACCTGATCATAAATCTCTTGCCCAGAAAATAAAGTAATGGTTACCCGGTAGAGATGCGGATAGGTAGGACTCCAGAGGATGGGACGCCGGATCGGAATTTCCAGTTTTACCAGGCCGTCAGCCTGAATCGTTTTCTCTCCGACCGGTTGGTCCTCGCAAAAAACTTGTACCTTGGCTCTGGTGGCTCCCTCAGTTTGTAACTGGAGAGTAAGTTTCTCGTTAGCCGAATCCGGCGAAAAGCGGAAACACTTCAGGTAAGCCGGCCCGACTGCTTCCAGCCAGACTGTCTGCCAGATTCCTGTTACCCGGGTATATTGGCCAGCATAAGATTCATAACGGGGTGATTGTTTCCCTGAGGGCTGTTTACCAGTGCGGTTATCGTCATATGCCCGGACTGTTATTGTGTTTTCCCCTCTTTTCACCAGATGGGTAATCTCAAACGAGAAAGGGGTATAACCGCCGATATGTCTACCAAGATAATTTTCGTTTAACCAGACGTCAGTTTCATAGTCAACTGCCCCAAAATGAAGAAGAATTCGTTTGTTTTTCCACTTTTCCGGCAGAGTGAAATTCCGCCGATACCATACGCATACCAGAAAATCTTTAGTCCCTATGCCAGAAAGTGAACTTTCCGGGCAGAAAGGGACAACAATTCTTTCTGGAAAAGGGGTTTCGGAGCGGAAAAATTCTTTTTGTAAGCCTTCATTAGCCCGATCAATCTTAAACTGCCAACTTCCGTTCAAATTGATCCAGTCTCTTCGGAAGAAATCAGGCCGGGGGTGTTCTGGTCTGGGAAGAATTTCCTTACCTTTCATCTATTTCCTCCTTCAGTGAGATATCTGAGGTCAGTGTTATTATTTTATCGTGGGTCAAACTTATGGTAAAGTCAGACCAGGCCGATTTCAAGGTAAGACTAAAAGGCAACCAAGCTTAAACCTCAGTTGACGAGAAATGACCCGTAAAGAAAGAATTCTTACCGCTGCCGCATTCAAGGAAGCAGATCGGGTGCCGATAGAGTTAGCAATTGGCGAAAAAGAGAAAGAATTGCCGATTTGCCAGAAAATAGCCAGGTTTATTGAGGAGCAAGCAGACAATTTCATCCACATTGGTGGTGTAGACTGGGGATTTTTTGGCCTGGCCGGTGAGTCCTGGCAAGAAGTAATTGAAGACAGACCTGGCCTTTATCAAAGGATAAAAAGAATTTTCCGTTCGCCGGTCGGTGAATTTTTCGCCATCACCAGACATTTTTATCCCGATCTGGACAACCCTGATTTTCACTGGGAAAAACGCCATATTTCTTCCTTGTCAGACTTGGAACGGTTAACAGAAGCCGAGAGAAAGCCCTGCCTGATTTCTCTCAATGATTATCTGGCCGGCGTTGAACAAGTTGGAGAAAGCGGGGTGCCAATGCTTGGCCGTCTTCATCCTTTGGGCAGTCTGGTCCGCAATGCCACCATGGAAGAGGTTTATGGCTGGTTGATTTCTGAACGCAGCCTTATTCACCGTTTTTTGGAAAGGACCAATCAACAGGTTGGCCAGACCATTGAACAACTCGGCAGACAGGGTATTTCCGGGTGGTTTATCACCTATGCCCACGAGATGTTTATCCCTCCCTGGCTAGGCCGGCGCCACTTTGAAGAGTTTGTACTGCCTTATGACCAACAGGTAAATGAAGTGATCCACCGATTTGGCGGAAAAGTGAGGGCTCACTGCCATGGCCGGTGTATGAATTTTCTCACTTTGATGGCTCAGATGGGCATAGACAGTATTGAGCCACTGGAACCACCACCCTGGGGCGATGTAGATTTGAAAGAGGCAAAACGGCTGGTAGGAGATCGGATGCTTCTTTCCGGGAACATTCCTTGCCAGAACTTTTGGCGCATGAGCCAGGAAGATGTTCGGGAAAGCGTGAAAAAGGCAATTGCTGAAGCTGGGGCTGGGGGTGGTCTTACTTTGCGGACAACGGGTGGACAGGCAGGGGTAAGTGCTTACCTGGAACCAGAGATGCTCACCAAGATAGTGGGGAATGTGGAGGCCTATATTCAAGCAGGTTTAAAATACGGCCAGTATCCAATAAAATGTTAAAACCGGTTGGGTGAAAAAATTTATTTTTTACTCCTCTGGAAGGGTGGACTGGCGTATTTAGTTAAAGCAGTCCAAGGAACCAGGTCCAGAGTTCGCCGAAGCTTTGAAACTGCTGTTGGGAGATATTGTAGCGGACGCTGAAGGCTTAAAGGTATGCGGTGTTAAAGAAATTTATGGGCTTGATGAACATGATGGGGGAAATAATTTTCTCCCGGAATGACTGGTGCTTGGCGGAGGCTACCTTACTAGCTAGTCCCGAGGAATGATATCTTGGGGACCGGACGAAAGCTTTGCTGGGGTAATTCTTCTCGGCTGCCTGGCTATGAATGGTACAGCTGATGGAGTTTTGAACCATGACCAGAGTCCTTTGGTTAAGAGCCAAGTATTTCTATGATGGAGTAGAACGGGGAGAGATTTACCAGGCAGCGGTGATCACCGGCTATTTTAACGTTCCGGTGATTCTGGTGACTGGGGATGAGGTCGCTTGCCGGGAAGCGGCTATTCTCCTGGTGCCTGAAGAGACAAGAACTCTATTGAGGGAAGAAACGAAAAAGGCGATCAGGGAATTACCCCGGCGTCAGCCTTATAAGATAAGACGGCCGGTGAAACTGAAAAATAAGAAGGATTGGGCCAGAAGGAATCAGCTCTGATAAGTCTTGCTTTTCGGAAAGAGAGGTAGAAGTAAAAAAGCTCCGGATGTTGATCCGGCTAATACCGCAATACCTGGTATAATTCCTTCAAGAGGCTTCTTAAAAGGGAGACTAACTAAGGTTCTCTTGGGTAACTATAGAAACCCTCTCCAGTTTTTCGGCCAAGTTTTCCCTGATTCACCTTGTCTCTTAACAATTGGCAGGGACGGAATTTGGGGTCATTAAGCTGCTTTTCTAGGGTTTCCATAATTTTTAGACAAACATCCAGTCCGATCAGGTCAGCCAAGGCTAAAGGACCAAGAGGATGGCCGGCTCCTAATTTCATTGCCGCGTCAATATCTTCTTTCAAGGCGACTTCTTCTGACACCAGGATAATTGCCTCGTTGATCAGGGGAATGAGTAACCTATTGACAATGAAGCCTGGGGAATCTTTTGCCAAAACCGGGATTTTCCCGATTTGTTCAGCCAGGTTTCGGCTGCGGGTCACTGTTTCCTCTGATGTTCTTTCTCCCCGGACAATTTCCACTAGCTTCATCACCGGCACTGGATTAAAAAAATGTAGCCCGATTATTCTTTCTGGTTGCCTGGTTTCCCGGGCTATCTCAGAAATGCTCAAAGCAGAAGTATTGGTGGCCAGAACAGTTTTTTCCCGGCAAAGTTTATCCAGCCTGGAAAATAGGTTCTTTTTCTCCTGAAGGTCTTCAACAATTGCTTCAATGACAAAATCCGCTTCAACTGCTTTCTCCAAATTTTCCAGTTGTTCTAAAAAAGTCAGTTTTCTATCCACTTCTTCCCAGGCTATTTGTCCCTTTTCCGCCTTTCTCGCAAGATGGTAGCGGATATTCTCCCGACACTTTCTTACAGCGGATTTCTCCTTATCAAACAGCAAGACAGAAAAACCGGACTCAATGAGTACCTGGGCAATGCCGCAACCCATTGTCCCAGCACCTACCACCATGGTTTTACTTACTTTTTCATCAGGTTTTTTCATCAATTCATTCCTTTGACAATTATCGCTATCCCCTGGCCACCGCCTACACAGAGAGTGGCCAGGCCATACCGCGTCTTTCTCCTCCCCATTTCATAAAGTAAAGTCACCAAGATTCTAGCCCCACTAGCGCCAATTGGGTGACCCAAAGCAATTGCTCCGCCATTAACGTTAACCCTATCTCTGTCCCAACCCAGTTCCTCATTTACAGCCAATACCTGGGCGGCAAACGCTTCATTCAATTCTATTAGTTCCATTTCTTCTAATCTCAACCCTGTTTTCTCCAGAGCTTTTCTGGTTGCCGGAACTGGTCCCAATCCCATCAACTCCGGTTCTAAACCAGCTGTTGCCCAGCCGATGATCTCTGCCAGCGGTTTTTTCTTTAGTTTGGCGGCTGCGGCGCCAGACATAACCACTACTGCAGCTGCTCCGTCGTTAATTCCAGAAGAATTGCCTGCGGTGACCGTACCGTTTTCTTTAAATACAGGTTTTAGCTGACTTAAGAGCTCCAGGCTCGTCCCGGGTCTAGGAGACTCGTCCTGGTTGAAAATAACCGGCTGCTTTTTATGTTGAAGAATCTCTATTGGAACTATTTCAGCCTGGAATTTTCCTTGATGGATAGCCTGGTAACACCTGCTTTGAGAAAATAAGGCGTAGGTATCCTGGGCCAAGCGGCTGATGTTATATCTCTCAGCAAGTTTCTCTGCACAGACTCCCATGTGAAAGTTATTGTAGATATCCCACAGACCATCGTGAATCAGACAATCTACCAGTTTTCCATCACCTAACCGATAACCGAACCTGGCTCCAGTTAAGAGATAAGGGGCCTGGCTCATATTCTCCATGCCGCCAGCCACTACTACCTGGGCCTGACCTGTATTGATTGCCTGGGCAGCCAAAGCGATTGCTTTCAGTCCGGAAGCGCAAACTTCATTGATGGTACAGGCGGTAACTTTTACTGGCAGGCCTGCTTTCAAGGCTGCCTGTCTGGCTGGATTCTGCCCCAGACCGGCTTGGAGAACGTTACCCATGATTACTTCATCTACAGATTCTGGGGATAAACCGGCTCGCCTCAGAGATTCTTGGATAACAATTCGGCCCAGTTCTACCGCTGGGATATCCTTCAGCGCGCCGCAAAATTTACCGATAGCCGTCCGAACTGCTCCAACAATCACCGCTGGTTCCATGTTATTGTCCAGCTTTTTGTGCCGGATAAACCCATCGGTTCTTTCCGGAAAAGGCGGTAGTCCATTTCTTTCAGTTTACTATCCACCCGGGGGTGAAATTCCATCTGGTTCAGGATATCTTTCTTTAAGTCAACTCCTGGAGCAACTTCAACCAGGGTTAAACCTTCTTTCTTTAGCTCCAGGACTGCCCTTTCTGTAATATATAAGACCTTTTTCCCTCTTTCTTTAGCAAACTGTCCGCTGAATGTAATTTGTTCCACCTGCTTGATAAACTTTCGGTATTTGCCTTCCTGCAATATCTGGAGTTTTCCGTTCTTTATTTCTACTCCTAAACCACCAGCAGTAAAAGTGCCGCAGTAAACTAATTTTTTGGCATTCTGGGAGATGTTAATAAAGCCGCCAGCTCCAGCTACTCTGGTACCAAACCGACTGACATTGACATTGCCTTCCTGATCTGCCTGAGCCAAGCCAAGGAAAGCAACATCAATGCCCCCGCCGTCATAGAAGTCAAACATGTAAGGTTGGTCAATGATGGCTTCTGGATTGCTGGCCGCGCCAAAACTCAGGCCGCCTGCTGGAAGACCTCCGACTGTGCCAGCTTCCACCGTGAAGAATATTTTCTCCAGCAGACCCTCTTCTTTTGCCACTATTGCCACTCCTTCTGGCATTCCAATGCCTAAGTTGGTTACTCCATAAGGAACCAATTCCATCGCTGCCCGACGGCACACAATCTTGCGTTCATCCAGAGGCATGGTGGTCAGAAGGTTGTCCACCGGGATCCTCACTTCTCCGCAATACGCTGGATTATGTTCTTCGGCAAAGGTCTGCCAGTGATTTTCTTTTTTGGCCACTACGACAATATCCACCAGGATGTGAGGAATTTTCACCAGCCAGGGATTAAGACTACCTTCTGGAACAAGACGCTCTACCTGAACTATTACCATTCCGCCGGAATTCCGGGCAGCCTGAGCAATAGATAGAACCTCCAGACTGCCGGCTTCCTTTTCCAGAGAGATATTTCCCCGGGAGTCAGCGCTACTACCCCGCAGGAGGGCGATATCTATAGGGAAAGCCTTGTAGAAAAGCCATTCTTTCCCAGAGAGGGAAATCAGTTCCACCAGTTCTTCTCTGGTCTGGGCATTAAGTTTCCCCCCAGAAATTCTTGGGTCAACGAAAGTGTATAGTCCTACCTGGGTAATCGTTCCAGGTTTTCCAGCGGCAATATCCCGGAATAGATGAGAAATTACCCCTTGAGGAAAATTATAGGCTTCAATCTTGCCTTCTATGGCCAGTCTTCCCAAAGCCGGAGCCAAATTCCAATGACCACCAACCACCCGCTTTACCAAACCTTCATGAGCTAAATGATTCAGTCCTCGGGTCTTTCCATCTCCCTGGCCAGCAGCGTAGACTAGGGTTAAATCTTGAGGGTGGCCAGTCTGGAGAAACCTTTTTTCCAGGGTAAGGGTTAATTCTTCTGGGTGACCGTTGCCGACAAAACCGCTTACCGCAATGGTTGCTCCATCCTTAATCAAGGAGATAGCTTGGTCACTACTTCTCACTTTGTTTAGGAAAACCATTCTCATTCCTACATATAAAGACCACCGTTGACATTTAGCACCTGGCCGGTGATGTAACTGGCTTCAGCGGAAGCCAGAAAAACAACAGCGGCTGCAACTTCCCGAGGAGTCCCAAATCGGCCCAGAGGAATGCGGGCGATAATCTGTTGCCTGATTTCTTCTGGGATAGTTTTGACCATATCAGTTTCAATAAATCCTGGGGCAATTGCATTAACCGTTATACCTTTTCTAGCCACTTCCTGAGCCAGGGATTTGGTCAAGCCGATCACTCCAGCTTTGCTGGCGGCGTAATTACTCTGGCCAATGTTACCCATTTGGCCAACCACTGAAGCAATGTTGATGATTCGGCCTGAACCCTGTTCTCTCATATGGTTGATAACTGCGGAGGTGCAAAAAAACACCCCGGTGAGATTGACTGAGATGACTGTTTCCCAGTCTTCTCTGGACATATTTTTCAGAGTAATATCTCTGACAATGCCGGCATTGTTGACCAGGATATCTATTCGGCTGAAGGTGGTTAGAAACTCCTGGATCATTCTGCTGACTTCTTCTTGGCAGGAAACATCTGCCTGAAGCAAAATAGCCTTACGCCCAATTTTTTCGATCTCGTATTTAACCTGATTAGCTTGGAGGCGGTTGGTTCCGCTGGGCTCATTAATGTAGTTAACCCCTATGTTAGCCCCGTTTTCAGCCAAAGCCAGCGCGATAGCTTTCCCGAGGCCCCGGGAACTGCCAGTCACTAAGGCAATTTTGTCTTTCAGTTTCATCCGGTTCTGGTGAGATTATAACACAATTGTTATCCAGTTGTGACTTTATCTTTCAATCACACTTGACAAGAAGTGAATATACTTATATCCTGCCGGTCAAGAGACAGAAATTTTCACGCAAGGCAGGAGGACACGATGGATGTAGTGATTATTGGTGGAGGATTAAGCGGAGTAGCCGCGGCGGTTTCAGCCGCTAAAGAAGGAGCCAAAGTGGCCCTGATAGAACGAGCTGGATTTCTCGGTGGACTTGCCACTGGCGGCGAGGTAGGACCGATTTTAGGTCTGACTGTTCCTG
>JAMWDF010000065.1 GCA_023818865.1 Candidatus Omnitrophota bacterium | reverse complement strand
AAACGCTTGAATCAGCCGTGATAGATTCTTCCTGGGTTGCAAGTTTGAGACGCTCAAAATGTACGGTTTAGTGATGCCAAATTTGGCCAGGGACGCCCTTTTTTCCTGGGCAATCGGCCGGAAGATGTCCGAATAACCGTTGTAAATCGTGACTACTTTTTCCGCTGGTATCTTGTATAAGGATAAAATTTCTTTCCGGGAGAATTCCGAGACCGTAATAATTTTCTTCGCCTTGCCGACAGCATACCTCATGGAAATTTTCAGTCTCCAGCAAAGACCCCTGGGGAAAAACTGCGGATACCGAAGAAAGGAAACATCATGAAATGTTATCACACAGGAACACGGACAAAACGGCGGTACATGGTATTGAGTGTGCAGCAACTGGATTTTTTCCGTGTTTACCTTCCTTGATAATTGAAAAATTCGTGCCCCAGCCCGGGGAGAAACAAAAACCGTGCGAAAAAGGGGATTGTTGACCAGAAAGTCTGGAACAGTAACTTTTTCAGAAAGAAAAACAACGAAGCGAAAGTCAGCAGATCCGATTTCAGTCAGCCCCTTCAGCAAAGCCAGAGCATATGTTTCATTTCCTCCCTTTCTCATACCGATTGCATGCGCATCAATCCCTACGCTTCTCATTTTTCGCCCCTTCCCTTTAACATCATCCTTCCAGTGCTGTCTTGGCTGTGAGAAAAACATTCTCAATTTGTAATTAACCAACAAGGTCAGATCAGCCTGACAGATTCTCAATTTTCGTCCTTTTTGGCGCGATTGGCCTGAATATCATGTTTGGGGACTGTTTGATTCTTTCACATCCGTACCCAAATCCAGTTAACCATTCAACCACTTGCCTTGAGTTTGTTTCAATGATCAACGTTGGCAGATCTCTCCGGAGCAGTCGCTCCATTCCCCGAAGTACTGCTGACTCATGGCCTTCCACATCAATCTTGGCAAGAGTCACGCGGCCTGGTATCGCCAGCGAGTCTATCCTAATAGTCATGACTTTCAAATTTCTAAAGCAAAGTTCTTCGGCGGCTATCCGAGCCTGATAGAAATTCTTCAAACCAGTTGAAGCGGTTGGTATGGCCATTCCGACGACACCCGATCTATCCGAGGCCGCCGCGTTTATAAGGGTAACATTGCGAAATGTAAACAACTGGACATTAGCCGCAAGAAGGGCAAACGTATCTGGAACCGGCTCAATGGCCAAAACCCGACCATGTGGGCCAACCAACTCGGATAACCTTTTGGTATAATGGCCAACGTTTGCCCCCACGTCAATAACCCAATCTCCGGACGCAATGATCGTGCTCAAAATAGAATACTCAGGTTCTTCGGATGTGAAGATGCTCCGTCGGATCTGATACTTGTAAAAAAAACGTTTCATTTCGTATTGCCAGGCCTCGGGTAATAGTGCCGCTACGCGTCTTAGTAGATTCATGAACAAATGCTCCTTCTGGCTATGGGACAGGTTACTTTTTTTTACACTTCTTATTCTGCCCAAACAGCAATATCAAAAAAAATGCCTCCCTTTCAAGGTTTCGCGGTTTTCTTCATTTGAGCAGTCTAGCCTGCTGTGCCCAAGAAAGCGAGCTTCTCCTTTGTATCAAAGACCACTTTCTCAGACCCATTTGAAAGAAAAGGCCTCTACAACATAGCCAAAATTTCTTGAGGCTCGACACACGATAGTAAGATAGTCACCTGGCTTCAGAAATAACAAGGGGGCCTGTAGGGCACAAAAAAATACACCCCGAATAAAAATTGTCCCAACCACCACCAAGGCTGATTTTGTCATTCTATCAATTACGAAGGTAACCCGTCCTTCCCAGAACTTCCTCTTGATGAAGAACAGCCTTTTAAGTTTGTTTGATGAAACTTGATGACGAACTACCATATCCGGATTGTAATATATCCGGTATCCTTGCCTACGGGCAAGGATAGCAAAAGCTGTTTCTTCCCCACCGAGCGGACGGTTTTCTTGATACCCTGTCTTCTCCGGAAACATACCCACATCTTGGAAAACCTTTTTTCTGACAGCAAAATTCCCCAGCAAAGGGAACTCCTTTTCTTGGGTTTCCCGGGGGGTTTCCCCAAAATTTAATTCACCCAGCAATTTACGATGGTTTTGGGTAAGCCAGGCCGGTAACTGAACCTGGCTATCAAGCTTTACCTTGCCACAAAGAATATGTACGTGGGGCTGCTGGAAAGATTTCGTTATTGCCGTTAGCCAATTTGGTTCCGGGATGGCGTCATCATCAATGAAGGCTACTATGTCATTTCGGCTTTGCCTTATGCCTAAATTTGCGGTTCTTGAATTTGAAACTTTGGGTTCAACAAAGTAACTTATGGTTACGTCGCTTCTGCCAATAAACCTCTTTACCGTAGGTAGCCCTGAGCGGAAATTGTCATTATCTACCACTACAATTTCGTACCTATGTGACGGAACGGCTTGAAGCAGGAGGCGAGAAAGTATCTTCTCAAGTAAATCAGGCCTCTTGAAAGTTCTAATAATAACCGAAATTCCTTCTATGCGCTCCATTTGCTTTTTCAAAATATGGCATATCCGCGTATTCAACCTTCGTTTGGCCCAAGCTGATAGCGAGTGTGTCCAAGCTTTATTTTCACTATTTTCGGCGAAAATAGCCAGCAGTACAAATCAGAGTTGTCTCGCGGTCAATGCTTCAATTATTAAGTCTCCAGCTCCTCTAACTTTTTCAGTAAAAGGCTAGTCTCACCAATCTTGTTTGCAAATTTAGCAAACCAGGGTAATTCTTTCCCAAATCTTGAGGGAAAAAAGCGAAGCGTGGCTCGCAAATGCCCAAACGTAAGGGCAGGAACAAGTCCGAACCTTGTCAATATTAACGAAGCATTTCTGATTGTCAGGGCTTCAAGTCCACCTTTCATAAAGCTCAGATTTCTTCTGGCCTCCTCACCGCTATATACGCCTCTTTTCCCTTGTGAATGGTGGGAGTAGTCATGATTTTGGTGGATGGCCAACACGCCCCCACTGACATTAACAATAGGAACATTTCGGCCATATGCATTATATAACAAGCCATTGTCGTAGCCAGCCCGACCAATGGTGTAAGCTGGAAGAACATCCCAAATTCCTTTGGAAAAAACAAAGTAGTCTATTGCATTAGGGGGGCCTATGCTTCCATTTCTCTTAACATACTGCCTTAAATTTGTTTCCCATGAAGGAGAAGAAAAATCTATGTATTCCCTTATCCAAACATTCCACCTTCTTCCAACTAGAAGAAATTTCCTCAGGTTCATATGGTTGAAGATGGATAGCAAATCAGCCATCAAAATGATATCCGAATTAACGTAGGCCAAAATTGCAAAAGAAGCGGCCTTCTCGGCAGTCTGAAAAAGGGAGTTAACCAATGGGGTTCCGAATTCGTTTGTTTGTACTTCTCGGACGTGCCTTACCTTTAACTTCCGAGCAACCTCTTCGGTTCCGGGTTCGTTTCCCAAAAGAATAACTTCACACTTCGGTCTCAGCAAAGTCCAACTAGTTATTGCGTTAGTTTGAATAACGCCAATATGTCCAGTGAATTTCTTAGGGGTGGTAAATATAGTCAGCATAAAATATTAGATATCAACTATTTTGCGGCAAAGATGACTTGTTGCTAATTACCTGCAGGCGGCCAAACACAAATGTTAGGACAAATACTACAGTTAACGGAAAGGCAATAACAGCCACTGTCAAGACCAAAAGGTCAATCAACATCAGAGAATTGATTATTTCTCGTCTTCTTAACAGTTTGTAGTCTCCTGTTTCAATATTATAGGTCCTAATATTTCTTATTCCACTCATGAAAGCGGCCAGAATTATTTTACGATAGAAGGTAGGAAAATGGTACGCAGATGGATAGATAGGAATAATGCCCAAATCGCATTTTTGTTTCCTAAGTTGATAAGTGTATTTAAAAAAAGAAGCACTCCATTCGGGAAAGATAACCAATTGGGGAGAAGAGAAATTACTTTTATGAAGCGACAATTCATTTTCGCTTGAGTGATTAGGACTGGCAGTTATAAATATCCGACTGGGCGGATATCTTTTTCTAAGGTTGCTCAGCAAAGGTAAGAGTTGCTCTGTAGGCATAAAATGTGGCTTGAGAATAGCGATTGAACCTGGATCGCTTTGCATAGTCACTAAGGAACTGTTTATACTTCCAGCGCCTTTCTCAGTTCTATTCCTAAGTCTCATTGAACTTTCCTTTGATAGTCCCGGCAATATTGGATGGGATGCTGAGAAAAAAAACACTCACCAGGTCATACCAGTGGCGCTGAACACCAATCTCAATTTTCAGGCACATTTGGGTACTTACTACAAAACCTAATTTTTAGTGAAATTTGTGGAAACACAATACTTTATCAGGTTGGATTTGTCAATGTTTTGCCGTTTTGCAATTATAGTGGGTTTTCCTGGAGTCTAGTTTTTTGCAGTTACGCAAATACCAGGCGTAAGTTATTGCCAAACCATCCTTTAGGCCTACTCTTGCCCGCCAACCAAGGGAGGAAATTCTAGAAACATCCAGCAGTTTTCTGGGCGTACCATCTGGTTTGGAGATATCAAATTTTATCTGTCCTTGATAGCCAACCACACCTTTTATCATTTCTGCCAGTTCTTTGATACTAATCTCTTCCCCAGTGCCTACATTAATAATTTCAGAGGAATTGTAGTTTTCCATTAAGAAAATTAAGGCTTCTGCCAGGTCTTCAACAAAAAGAAATTCTCTCATCGGTTTTCCTGTCCCCCAGACTTCAACGAATTTTCTCCCCAGGGTCTTAGCTTCGTGAAATTTGGAGATCAGTCCCGGAATCACATGGGAACTCTTGGGGTCAAAGTGGTCACCTGGACCATAGAGGTTGGTAGGCATGGCACAAATAAAATTGGTTCCATACTGTTGGTTATAAGCCTGGCACATAATGATGCCGGAAATTTTTGCCACAGCGTAAGGTTCGTTAGTTTTTTCCAGATAACCGCTTAGCAAATATTCTTCTTTCATTGGCTGGGGGCAGTTCCGAGGATAGATGCAGGAACTTCCAAGAAAGAGAAGCTTTTTAACCCCGAGGAGGTAACTGGTGTGAATAACATTCGTTTGGATAGCCAGATTATCATAAATAAATTCAGCTGGGTGATCCCGATTAGCTAAGATCCCCCCTACCCTGGCTGCCGCGACAAAGACATACTCAGGTCTTTCCCTTTTGAAGAAGTCATAAACTTTTTCTTGGTCTCTCAGATCGAGTTGTTTCCTGGTGCGGTAGACAAGGTTGGTATATCCCTTTTCCTTCAGTTTGCGGAAAAGATGACTTCCCACTAATCCAGTGTGCCCGGCAACGAAAATTCTTGCTCGTCTAGTCATCCTATGGTACTCCAGGAGAAATTTTTCTCCTTTAACACTTTCATCCCTTCTCCTGGCGGTTTCAATCCAGCTTTCAACATGTCAAAGTCCACCATAATTTTCACCAATTCGTTAAAGCCTACCCTTGGCGCCCAGCCTAATTTTTCTTTAGCCCGGCTAGCGTCAGCCACCAAATTTTCCACCTCTAACGGGCGTAAATACCTCTCGTCTATTTTGACATATCTTTTCCAGTCAAGGTCAACATACCCAAAGGCGGCTTCCAGAAAATCCTGGACCCGGTGGCTAGTTCCTGTGCCGATAACAAAATCATCCGGGTTGTCCAACTGAAGCATCTTCCACATCGTCTCAACATATTCCGGAGCAAATCCCCAGTCTCTTCTTGCCTGGAGATTGCCGAGATAAATGGCTGGCTGTTTTCCAGCCAAAATTGAGGCTATTGCTCGGGTTATTTTTCTGGTAACAAAGGTTCCTCCCCGGCGGGGAGACTCGTGATTGAACATAATTCCGCTGGAGGCAAAGACCCCATAACCTTCACGATAGTTTCTTACCATCCAGTGAGCATAGACCTTGGCACAAGCATAGGGGCTTCTTGGTTCAAACGGAGTGTTCTCGTTCTGGGGAGCTGGCGCATTGCCGAACATCTCTGAGGAAGAGGCCTGATAAAACTTTGTGGGGATACCGCTTTTTCTAATGGCTTCAAGAAGTCTGGTAGTGCCCAGGGCAGTGATATTGCCGGTGTATTCTGGAATGTCAAAGGAAACGCGAACATGGCTTTGGGCAGCGAGATGATAGATTTCGTCTGGTTTAATTGTATAAATGAGATAACTGATCTGCTCAGCGTCAGAGACATCGCCGTAGTGAACAAAAAGCTTTCTCCCTGGCTGGTGGGGGTCCTGGTAAAGGTGATCAATCCTTTCTGTGTTAAAGGTGCTGGCTCGCCGGATGAGGCCATGAACTTCATAACCTTTGGCAAGCAAAAATTCCGCCAGATATGAACCATCCTGCCCGGTTATTCCAGAAATCAATGCTTTTTTGACCATGCTCTTTTTCTCCTCCCGATAGCTCACTTTTTATTAACCGGCGTTCTCTGCCAAAAAATCTTGGTTAATTTACTCTTACGCCTGGTTCTCAAGAAGCGACCTGTATAATTCTATGTATTTCCTGGCAATAACCAGACTGTCAAATTCTCTTATTGCCTTTTCCCTGGCATTCCGGCCCAGTTGGTGATACAAAGGGTAGTTGGTTACCCAAATAACCCCTCTTGCCAAGTCAGTGGTATCATAAGCTTTAGCCTTATATCCGTCAATCTTGTGAGAGACGATATTTCCTGGTCCAGTAGCGTCAAAACAAACCACTGGCGTTCCGCAGGCCATCGCTTCTACCAAGGTTTTACCAAACGCCTCAACCAGACTCGGAGCCACGAAAACATCGGCGCAGCTATACAGCAACCTGAGGGATAGGTGATCGTGAAGATACCCAAAATGTTTTGATTCAAACTGCAAAGCCTCTAATTGTTTTCTCCAGGTTTCGTCAGTATGGCCGAAAAAACACAGGAAGTATTGGTTCTTGTCAAGGTTTCTGGCGGCCGCCAAAAATTTTTCGCTCCCCTTGTAAATATCGCTCCAGTTGATTGCTCCGGTCAGAACAACCTTTTTCCGGGTGTCAATTCCAAGAATCTTGCGGCTTAGATTCTTATCCAGAGGATAAAACTCGCTGGTATCTATGTTGTTGAAAATTGTTAGAATATCAAAATCTCTGAAGAGAGCGCTTTCTCTGGCTCGGTCAGCTAACCAAGGACTAATTGCTACCAGTTTGATGCTCTTATGAAGGAATTTTTTCTTTCTATTAAAAACCCACCTTGAAAGGTCGTATTTCCACCGACTTCCGAGTTGAGGGCAGTAACCGCAACCGACCTTATATTTTTGGCAACCAAGGGAGTGGTGGCATCCACCGGTCATAGGCCACATGTCGCGCAATGTCCAAACAATCGGTTTTCTGACTTTGCATAAGCTCTTAATATTAACAAAACCAGCGTTAATCCAGTGAAGATGAAGGATTTCTGCCTGCTGGTAAAAGGAGGTTTTGGTAAAGTTGAAGCCAACCAGGCCGGTACTAAAAATAGCATTTTTTGTCCCGGGGTAGAGACGAGAAAGATTTCGGTCTAAACCAGCCCTTATTTCTTGAATGATTTTATGTTGAGTGCGATCGGTGATGCTAATAACATCCTTATCGCCAAGAGTGACCTGGCTGCTTGTAAGTATCTTACTGTTCACCCCTAATTTCCTTAAGGCAGAATGGAGCGAATAAGCCCCCTTGGCTGCTCCTCCAGTTAATTCACCACCGACAAGATGAAGAACATTCATGAGGGTAATGCGAAAGAATAATTTCTAAGACTTCCCTGAACATTTTTTTTACTTCGGCTTCCACTCTTTCTCTTTCCCGAGAAACTTCCGGATTGACCGATAGTGACTCGGCTTCCTTCAGTAAACGAGAAACATTTTCCCTTATTTCTTGCCCGGACAGATTAATATCTATTAATCTATCTGTTGCTTTAAACTCCTGGAAGAGAAAATAGTACTTATGGCTCCAACCTGTGCCGATAACCGGAACACCTGCCTGGAGAGCGCATACTAAACTATGATACCTGGAGCCTATTAGTGCCCTAGAGTTTTCAATGATTCCCTTAGCAAGTTGAGGATTTGTTTCATTGATAATTTCCAATGGGTTATTCAAAAGAGCATTAATTTCCCGCGCCACCTGAACATCTTCATCCCCTCCAAATATCAGAAAAAAAGGAGTCATTCTTTCTGATTGAATCTGGGTGATGATTTGTCTCATCAGTTCTATATATCGGCCAGGGCGGTCGGTTTTATCCTTCATCCTCTGGTTTGGTACCACGCATATTTGATGTTTCTCTCGGTTAAAGTATGGCGGCAAGACTCCTTTCATCAGAATGGTGAAATCCGGACAGATTTTTATATTAGGGGCGTCTTTGATTTCTTTAAGAGATGTGTAGGAGTAGATATCTCTTGCATAAATAAGGGTGGCGTTCTCAATAATTTCTCTCATATAGTTTTTAATCTTTGGGCTCTGAAATGGACCAAATGCTTGGGGAAGAAGAATGAGGGATTTCCCTAACTTTTTGTAACGCCGGGAATCTTGGGAAAGAATTCTTGCTGGGTTTTCGCCCCATAAACTGCTATAAGCAAAACCAGAAGTATCAACAATTACGTCTACTTCTTCATTTATTACCAGACCATAAAGACGTCTCCACTTGCGAGGTAAAAATTTACCCAGTTCCGAGAGCTGCACCTTCTTGTATGCAAAGGAGAATTTCGGGAACAGTCCGAGTTTTGAGTAAAAGGTGTATTCACAACTCGCTTCTTGGGGGCAGACGGTGAATTTTATTTTTGGTGATTGGATCTGCTCCAGGAGTGTCAAGAGCATCATTACAGAGCCGATATTGCCCGTTCCTATCCCTCTGATTTCCACGACTACTTGTTTTTTTTCTGATACTTTCATCTAAGTCTTGAAACAAAGGTGGTGATTTTCTGTTTCCACCGTTTGCTGAGAATAATTCTGTTAATTAACCTTAGGTTATCTTCCAGTGGTCTTTCTTGCAACCGGAGGAAGAGGTCAATTCTTTCCCTTAAAGCAGTTAGTTCTGGTTCCGGTAACGTGATGGTTGACAGACTATCAGGCAGAGCCAACCCGATTTCCTTATAGACAGAAGCACAGGAAAGAGCCATCTTTATTCTCTTGGCTAGTTCTTGACCCTTGATAATCTCATCGTAGTTAACTTTTTGTAACCTAACTTTACCTGTTCTTACAAGAGAATTAGCAATTTTTTGCCCAGTTTCTGTCCGGGAGATTACTACGGAGTCTCCGTTTAACTGGTCGTAGTTAGGTAACCCCCAGGGGTCGCCAAAAACAAGGTCAGCGTAAAGATTCATCTTGTCGGCGCAGAGCAGGCATCTTGGCGGGGTCAAAATTTCTTTTAGCCAGAATCTTTGTTCTCTGGGGATAACAAGAATCTGACCGTTAAGTAACTGGAGCGTCACGTGAGCCTGCTCAAAGTTTGGGTATTTCTTATTTCTGTAGATTATGCGATGCTTGATTTTTGTCCTTTGGGAAAAGTAATTGCTGGCCAAAAAAGAGAGGGTACCACCGCAGAGTAGCCCCAGTTTATACTTAATCCTACCAAATAGTTTCTGGTTAACTTTTACAAGCGATTTCAGCCCATGGATGTGGCAAGGTAAACCTACCATTGCCAAATTACCTTCCATCTTTTCAATATCCTTTAAGGCCGAAAGCAAAGCCACAGGTGCATAGAAGGACTTCTGGGATTGAAACAGCTCTTCTGGAGAATAAACCCGCAATGGCTCAGGCTTAGGCGTCACGGCATAATCCATCTTCACTACCAAGGCCGATGTAATTAGTCGGCTTTCAAAAAGGAAAGAGAGAGTTTCGGTGACCAGCCCGCCACTCTGAGAATTGGCAAATATTTTTTCGTCTAAGCTTCTACCTAGAAAACAACATAGTGCTTGCCCGGCTAAATTATCTAATCCGTACTTGTCAGGGAATATCTCTAAGTCATGGTAAGCAGGACAAACATCCAGACAAATGCCACAGCTATTACAAAGTTTGTAATCAATAACAGGATGCAATAGTCCTGAATTGGTAACCTTGAAGCTGATGGCTTCAGCAGCACAACATACACTGCAAGCACCGCAGCTGTAACAGAGACTATTCTGGGTAACGAAAGAAACATCCTTTTTATTACTTGCCGGTGGTTTCATCAACCAGCTCCGAAAGGAGAAATCCCTTGTCAAAAACACTTTCAGATGGTCGGCGCATTAAGTTACGCCTGAATGTTTCACCACCCTGATAGGCAGCTAGACACGGCTCTCCTTCTCTAAGAAGATATTTCTTGATATATCCCAGTAGTCCGTTGGTGTAAATTGCCCTTTTTTCTTCTGTGACCAGGTTGAACCTTACAAGATACTTGAGCAAGGCCAAAATATAAAAATAAGCTGAGGTGTCCAGAAAATTGCAGTATCTTGGCTTTTCCGGTTTTGGTTCCCAGGAAAAGTCAAACATGATAGTTCCATCATTTTGGGTAAAGAAATGACTTTGGACAAACTGAAAGGCTCTTGAAATCATTGATTTTTCTGATTTATTTAAAGGCACTTGGTCGTACCACTTGGCTAACAGATAGTAGTAAATGACTATTATGTGATGGATTGCGTCCCCAAAGAATATAGACCGGTCTCCGAGAATTTTGTTATGCAGATTGTAAATCTTTCGGGGAAGAAAATAGTGCATTTTAAAAAAAATGTGCTGCCAGATTCCCGGTTCCGAATAAGGGAAAAATCCATCTGCCCGCTGGCTTTTTTTGATCGCATTCTTAATGGCGTTGAGCTCGGTCTTGAAAAAGCTAATTTCTACACCCTTAGCCTTGGCGTAGATGATAAAAAAATAAGCCATGGCGGTTGTATTTACTATGGATCGAATCCCCTGTCTCTGGGTTGCACTCACCTGGTCGTGGTAAAAGTTTCCTTTTCCCAGATAGCACAGACGAAGAAACTGTAAGACTTTACCAAAATCACAGAACAAATTGTAGCCAATCAATTCACTGGCCTGACACGTGGCGTAAACTAAAAGAATAGTGGCTGGGATGCTGCCTTTTCTATATTTCACTCCGAAAGGTGTCCACATAGGTTCATCTAATCCTTTATGGATATCCTGGGAGTTAAAGTAAGGGGAAAAAACAGTGCTACCGAGAAGGAAAAAAATAATATTTAGGGTATCCATTTTGCGTCCTTCTCCCCTTGGCTTGCGGCGTACAAATAAGGCTTGACACCATGAAAAAGCGCAATAGAGATGGTGGAATCGCAGGAACCTATTATCGAGGGTTAATGCATTCTGTCGGCTTCAGGGAAAATGATTTAAAAAAACCTATCATTGCTATTGCTAACTC
>JAMWDF010000064.1 GCA_023818865.1 Candidatus Omnitrophota bacterium | reverse complement strand
ATTCTTTGCCACTTTCCCTCCTCTTGTTAGATCCTCAGGTTAACGTCATACATGGTCAAGATGTTTTCTAAGGGAATATCTTCAATCAATTCCTGGCTACTTCCAAGAATATAGCCGCCTTTTTCCCGGGTTAGTCTTATAAATGATCTCACTTCGTTTTGCACCTGCTCCTTGGTTCCAAAGGGCAGAGTGGTCTGAGTACTTATCCCACCGTGAAAGGAAAGATGGCTAAAATCTCTCACCAGGGAAGGAAGGTCCATGCCTACAGCGGCGGTTTGTACTGGTTCAAGGATGTCCAGACCATCTTCTATTAAGGACGGGATGATGGCTCTCACCGAGCCGCAAGAATGGAACATCACCTTGCAGCCAAAATCATGAGAAAGGTCAAAAAATTGCTTTAACGGCCGGCGGAAGAATTTCTCCCAGTGCTCTGGGGAGATAACTAAACCTCGTTGAGTCCCGAAGTCATTGCCAAAGTAGGTAATATCCAGTAGCCCGCGGCAGGCAGTCAAAAATTTCTCGGTGGCTTTTGTTTCAAAATCAACGATGCGCTGAATAATCAGTTGGACAACCTCTGGCTTGGTGTACATCCAGATAAATAAGTTTTCTTGGCCAATGAGCCAGCCAACTTCATGAAAGAAAGGAGACCAAGGTGCGCCGTAAGTGGCATAAACAGGGTGATACTTCTGGCATTCACCGTAAGAAGAAGAATAGTCCAATTTCCCGGCATCAGGCCAGGGATGGTTTTCCACCTGTCTGAGGGTCGTATTTTCGTTAAAAGGCGAAACCACCTTGGGTAGATTATCGTTAATGCTTTCTTTACGGTAACGTAATCCCCACATATTGATGAAGTAACCATCAGCATCAGGCCCAGTTTCTGGTAAATAATACGGTGCCTGAATGCGCCGAAAGTCAATCTGGAGGGCTCTTAGCAGTTCTTCATCATCAACAATGCCCAGGCGTTGTTTCAGCCTCTCAGTAACTTCTTGGTGAGCCATATAATTGGCCGGGGTCCGGTCAGTTTTCTGATGTCTTACTGCCGCCAAGACTCGCTCTCTTGAGGTCATTGGTCCAGATATTGACAAAATTTGTCCTTCTATGGTATCACAAGCTAAGAAAAATGAGCCAGAAACTTTACTTTGATGCTCATGGTCATCTCGCCCACCGTCCAGAAGATTTAGACCGGATAGTAGAAAATTCCCCAGTGGAAGGTGCTTTTCTCCTGGATATCAGTTTCTATCAATCTAAACGGGTAGTCCAGCCAGCTACTCCGGAAGAAATCCTGGAAGTTTCCAGGCGATACCCTCATTTTTTCCTACCTTTTGGTTTCCTTGACTTCAGTCAGCCGCCGGAGATTGTTGACCGTTTAAAAGAGAAGGGGTTTTTTGGGTTGAAGTGTATCCGGCCAAGGTATCCCTATGATGATGAGCGGTATTTCCCTTATTATGAGAGAGCAGAAAAATTGGGGATGCCGATTCTTTTCCATACCGGGCTAATCAGCCAGGCAGACCGGACGATGTTACCCCAAGGAGTTTCAACTAATGGTTCGCGAATGAGACCGTGTTACCTCTGGGGAATTGCGTCTGCTTTTCCTAATCTGACGATGATTGCCGCCCATTTAGGTAATCCCTGGGGACAAGAAGCCTATCTTTGTGGTCGCTACGAAAACATTTTTCTTGATCTTTCTGGAGGAGATATCGCTTATCGCCTGGACTGGTTAAACAGATATCTTGACCGGGGTGTGGCAAGAAAACTTCTCTTGGCGGTGGATGCTACTTATGGTCGGCAGTGTTACCATCAAGACATTCTTCGGGTGTTGAACTTCTGGAATGACTACTTTGATTTCGCCCTATGTTCTCGGGAATCTTATCGGTACAAAGAAGAGATTTTCCGAGAAAATGCCCGGCAGATAATTGCCGGGAAAAAGTAAAAAAGGAGAATGCATTGGCCAGAAGAAAAGGATTTACTCTGATAGAGCTTTTGGTGGTAGTAGCAATCATCGCCATCCTGGCTGCGTTGTTGCTACCTACCTTAGCCGCAGCCAGAGAAAAAGCCAGGCAGGCTCACTGTATGGCGAATATCAAGCAGATTGGCCAGCTATTTATCATGTATTCTCAGGACTACGATGATTTTTTGCCTCAGGGCTGGCCCAGTCAACCCCCCAAAGCTTTAGCTAATGCCGGTTACATCCCGATAAAACACTGGACCAACATTCAGCCTAACTGGGGAGTGAAACCTGACTCCATGTTTGTTTGCCGCACAGATTATAACTACGACCGGGAGCGCAGTCTGTACGCTGGTGGATATAAGGGCAGTTATGGCTATAATGTCCACCTGTGTCCTCACTACGCCTGGCAGAAGATTAATGTAGTTCGGAATCCTTCCCAGACTTTGTTGATGGGAGAAAGAAAATTAGCCATCGGTTGCTATGACCCGGATGCTGGCTTATATTTCTATGGTCCTACTGATTTTGTCCATCCCCGCAGGTACAAACATACCGGAACAATGAATGCGGTTTTTGTTGATGGTCATGCCCAGATTGTCCGGCCCCCTGATGTTTCCTGGGTGATTTTCAAAGACTGGACCAGACCAGTAATTAACTATTATAGACCTTAAGTGTGATTGCTCATTGCGGCAAAAGGGACTTCTAGCAAAAAGCTTCATGTCTTGTTTCTCCCCCTGACCAAAGGGGAACCGATTAAGCTACCTGGCCATTGGATAATTAAAACGCCGAATATTCTATCTTCATGGCTGGTCCTTCTAGCCGGAGAACCGGCGGTTTCTCGCCGGTCAACCAGTTTACTCACCGGAGTTTACTCGGACCAGCACCAGCCGGTAATTGCGGCCTGGGATGGTTACAGAAAATGTTTTTCCCCTGAGAGTGATAGGCTGACCGGTTTCCCCATCCGTTACCTTGACACTTTCCGGGAGATTGAGAGAAAGAGTGACAGTTTGTTCTTTCCAGTCATGGTTGGCTACCACCGCCAGTAGGTTGTTTGCCCGCCGGTAGTAACTAATGTATATCTGCTTTGCGTTAATAGCTTTAATCAGGTTATTGTCTCGGTAGAGCACGAATTCCCCATCCGGGTCTTCCTGAAGAAAATTATCAAAGGCAGCCATAGCTCCACCGTCAGCGCTTACGCTTCCTCTCATATCGTGGAGCAACAACTGAGTGTACCAGGCCCG
The DNA here is from genome assembly GCA_023818865.1 of Candidatus Omnitrophota bacterium. GTDB lineage: Bacteria > Ratteibacteria > UBA8468 > B48-G9 > DSTR01 > JAMWDF01. The sequence continues at coordinate 8,370 of JAMWDF010000064.1, read as the reverse complement.
GATATAGTACTCCCGAGAAGGCGGAAGTTTCCACAATTCCGGTCGGCCTCTTACCGCGGACAGCCAGTGGGTGCCCACCCCCCAAGCCTGAGGCAGGTCAATGATTCTGACAATATGGTTTGGCCAGTAAGTGATGTGGTCTGCCCCGACTTTTTCGTTCCCTTTCTCGCTTTCTCCGTTGATGTAATGGTCTTCCCCTTCATAAGCAATATCAGCGAAAGACATTGCGGGAGCAATCAGGCAGTGAGTCATATGAACCATAGTGTAAGGATGGGGCTTACCTTTCTCGGCCAGCAAACAGTAGATTCTCTTGTAAAACTCCCTCATCGCGAATAACTGATAACCAGGCTGAACTTCTCCTTTTTCGTGAAGATACCCTGGACCGTTAAGTGCATCAAACATCGGCGAAGGATAAGAGTTATCAATATACAGACCGTTGACGCCGCACTCATCCACCCACCGATTGAAATTGTACAAATACCAGTCAATGATAGAACCGCTGCAGTAATTGGTCTTATAAATCTGGCTTCTGGCTGGGAATTGTTCTGAGGTGATTTCTGGCCACCATTCCCAGCGGAAGTCGTTGGCTACCTCCATCCGGCCGTCAGACCCATAAAAATCCATATAGGGTAAAGGAACAATGCCTTGCTGCCAAAGTTTCTTCATATAAGCGGCGCTTTTCTGGTAGTCAACAGGATAGGGAACATAGAAAATATCGTTGCCCATTACCCGGCCAGCCTCAGAAATGACAAAGAAAGAAGATGTCTTCCAGTGGCGCCAGCCCCGGGGCGGTTTTTTGCTGGGCGTGGCCATAAGAGAGAAGACTATTTCCCGGCTTTTTCCTGTTTGGAGAGTGATTGGCTCAGCAAATAGATTTAAGGTGAGATAAACAACAGCATCTTCCCGGGAAAGTTCTACTGCGGCTTTTCTTTCACTCTGAACCCAGCCCTGGTCATTGTCAGCCATGAAACACAAACCCCGATGATTGTTGCCCAGCCAGACAAAGGGAACAAAGTTGCCGTAGACTAAACCCCGCCGGGGTCTTTGCATAGCCCCATACTCAGGCAACTCGTGTCGTTTGAACATTTTGCCGGTAAGAGAGTCCCAGAAGATGCCATTATTACCTGGTACTTCACCAGCAACGTGGTCCATGTGTTCACCCAGCACATAGTAGTCAAGCGCTTGGCTGGCCTGGAAAGGAATCCGTAGCCGAAGAGAATTTAGAAAAACCGGGGAAGTTTCAGGGCTAACCGTAAGACGATACTTGATGAAGCCATCAAATTCCATCTGGCCGGAGACAGACAGTCTTATTCCTTGTTGGTGGTGGCTGATTGTCACTGTGGCTCCCAGTCCATTATTCGTTAGAGTTATTGTGGGAGGAGGCAGAGTGAAAATGACTGGTTTTCCGGCGCTACCTACTGCTTCAAGAACGGTCGGGCTAGCCAGGGTCTCCTGGCCATTAGTGATTACCTGGGTGAGAAGTGGACTGGCTAAATTATATTCAGTCAGTAAACATGTTACCCGGTGGCCCTGCAGTTTCAGCGGCCCCCAGGGTTCAGGGACTCTTTCCGGCACTCCCAGGCGATTACCCAGCCAGGGGTACACTTTCTTTGTCAGGGCAATAGCAGTGCGAAAAAACTCTGTTTTATTTTCATCCAGGAAGCAAAGCAAACCATTAAATTTCCCTGGTTGAATTTTCGCGGTTGAACTTTCTACCACCGCCTCATTACGGCTGGTAGGTACCTTAGTCAGATTCCCTGAATAAATCTTGCTTTTTTGTTCCAGATCCAGCCGGAGATAGGTGGGGATACGTCCCTGAAGAAACTTTATTTCGGCTCTAACCAAGTTTTTTGACGGATACTGCTTGTAAACAATGGTGTAAGGTGTAGCTTTTCTCACTTTTTCCGGGAACCGGTACCGGGCATAAGCATTCCAGGCTTCATCGGGAGAAAGCGCCCGGTTATAAATGAAGATCTCGTCAAAGGCGCTCAGTTTATCCCCCCGTTGACCGGAGAAAAGCAGGTATTCTCGCTCCGCCTGAATGGCCTTCTCAATCTGTCTGAGAGTCTGTTCCACGGCCAGAGAACCATCAATATAAATCTGGTAGGTGTTTTCCTGCCAGGTAAGGACAAAGTGATGCCAGTTTTCTTCGTCAATGAATCGGCTGGCGCTGACAAAAATATTTTTTCCTTCATCGTTCTGGAAATAAAGAGAAAGAGGTCTTAAGTCTCCGGGACTGTTAAAAACATAAAAGTTGAAATATGGGGCTGGTCCCCCACTTAAAAAACTCAGGTTTTGGACCATTCGGTTGTTCCAATTTATTGGCATCATCCAAAATTCAATTGTCCCTTCTTTTCCGGTGATGATTTTCTTGCCGCGCAATTCTATGGCGCCACCAGAATAGGCTTCTCCTCTCACGCCTGAGATAAACTGGCCGCCGGCAAATTTTGCGGTAATTTCCCTGCTAGTCTTAATATCAGAAGTACCGTCACAGGGAACGGAGACAGTGGGAGTGGTTTCGGGAAGAAATAAAGGTGGGCCCTCTGGCAGAGATCTTTTCCGTTGGGGATCTGTCCAGGATAGATCCGCTGGGGGGCTCAATTCCAGATTAGCCCCGAGGATTCGTAGTTCATCAATCAAACCGTTCCAGGCGGCCTTTCCAGAAGCATTGTTGCCTATGACGATTTTCCCAGGTTTGTTTTCCGGGATTCCATAAAAAACTCGGTGGTGAAATTCATGAGCCACATTTAGTACCGGCACCCGGTCAACATAAATGACATACCTGCCAACTGGCTAGCCGACATTGACCACAGCTAAGTGTATCCAGCGTCCCAATGGTAATTGATAGTTTTCCGGGGTGAAGAAGACCCGGGAGTGTTTGGGTCCATAATAAATGCTGGTAAGTTCGTTGCCAATTCTGCCCTGAGAATCAACAAAAACAGAAAAACCAATTGAAGCTTCTTCTGGTTTTGTGTTATGGACTACAGGATTCTTGCACTCAAAGACTTTCTCCAGAAGGTAGGCCCTCTCATTGGGATAAGAACGAAGAAAAACTCTGGCTTCCACTGTTGTATGCTCATACTCTGGACGAAAAAGAGTGTCGGTTTGAACTAGTAAGGCTCCTTCCTTTCCTGGGTCTAAAGCCCCACCGCTCCAACCGTTTTCCACCAGTTTGGCCTCTCCAGTTAGAACAGCCGTAGCCTTTTCGCCCTGGCCCAAAACTTTTAAGTCTCCATTAAAGTGCATCAAAAGGTAGGTTTCTTTATTGAGTTGGTATTCAGCCGCAGATAACATTGTGGCAAGAAATATCCAGCTCCAGATTAGACTTTTCCAGTTCGATTTTTCCATAGTATCTCCTGGATAATAGGCAAAGTGGTTTGTTTTTTCTTGAGATATTGTTACCACAGGAAACCTCAGCCAGCAAGTCACCCAAGAAGTCTTGTTGATCCGGTCTGTAATGCTCTAAAATTAGAGCCAACAGGGAAGGGAAGTGCGGATATTATTCGGGCTGACCATCTGGATTTAGAAGTTAACCGATAGGTATCCGGAAATTTGCAGGGAAGGCTGAAAAAGATTTGGCTAGCCGACAGAAATGTTGGCTTCAGTGGAGTATAAAGGGGCAATATCGGAATTAAAAAAAGTATATCCGAGAGTCTGCGGCGACTGACTATTCCACTGTGACAATAAAACTCAAACGCCGCAGCGGTTTTGTCTTTTCCCAAACTCGGCGATAAGAAATAGCGATTTTTGCCTGGCCTGGCGAGAGTGCCTGAAAAGTAAAGATTTCTTTTCCCCCAGTACCCAACAGGGGTTCTGGAGAAGGTAAGTAGTCCCAATGCAGAAATCTCAACCTTTTGGTAGAATAGGCCTGACTTTTCTCCCAGGTGTACCCAGTCGTAGGGTTGGAAGAAACCTCAATGGAAAATATTTCCCCGCGTTTGATGTTGGCTGCCGTTTTTTCTTCAGTTAAAACTAAATCAGCCCTCGCGGGTAGACATAAAAGAAGAAAAATGAAAGGTAATCCCTTCAACTGGTTAATTCTCTCACTAACCTTACCCATTTTTTTAATCTTTCTGGTTCTCCCTGAACAGTCTCCACATCTTTTAACACGATAATAGGCTGACAGTGACGTAGAGAAGTCATAGCATCAGTGATTACCCGACGAATTCTGGCCTCATGAAAACCATAGCCCACCATATCGCCAGGATTGGGCCTCCAAGAAAGGACATAATCTCGGCCTATCTGCTCGGCACACCGGTGAACATTAGCCGTGGGGGTGACGGCGATGATACGCAGATTAGGTATCTGGCGCAAGATGTTGATTTTTTCTGTCAGATTTTCGCAGCAACCGTAAGCTGTCAAGCCGAATTTCTTTAAAATAGGCAATTGGTACTGCAGCAAGAATTCATCATGCATTGCCGGGGAAATCAAAGTAAATTCCTGAGCAGCACAATAGCCCCAGATGTCTTCTCTCTTTCTTGGCCCTGAGTCAATCGCCGGTCCCTCAAGTGCCTGAGAGTAAGCCATTGCCTGATTGACATGGCTGAGTAAGGTGATATCTCCTTTTTCTTCCGCTTCTTCTTGGTTGGTCAGGATACCATCCCTCATAAAAGCTAAAAGCCGGTGAAGGTTTTCCGGCGAATCATACATATCAAACATAATTTGTTCATGGCCGCGCAATCTCCCTAAGTGGGTGGAAATATCCATAGAGAATCCCAAACAAACTGGGCTTCTATTCATTCTTACTGGAAGAATTTCCCCGATTGCTTCAGCCAGCCGGGAAACATTTCTCTCACTTTGTTCTTCGTCAATGAGGTGGTGAGGTACCCGGAGGAGTTTCATCATCTCCCAGTTTTTCAGTGGTGGGTCATATTTGCCGGCTCCACCTTCTTCCGGTGGGGGCTCCATTTTCACCGGGAGTCCCCACAATCCATTCCAGGCGTCTGTTTTGTGGACTGCTGGTACTGCCAGCCAGGGTTCAGCAATCCAGTCGTCTCCTATTTCTGAGTGAAAAAGAAGCATCTTTAAATGCCGTTCCCAAGTTCGGAAAAACTCATCTCTGCAGGCAAGGTGACTGTCAGCAAAAAGTTCTCGGCACCAAACATTATGCATTCCAAAGCTGACCAGGAGTAATATCCGGGTAGCCTGAAGACTGTTTTTCGCTTTCCAGAGTTGGCGTCTTTCTTCCATCACCGGGTCTTGGCAAATTTCGCGGTATTTCTTGGCCAAGTCTCTGATGATTTCCCGATCGCTATGTTTCATTTTCCCTCCCTCGTAGCGACCTTTCTTATGGCTATTTCCACACCTTTGATTGCCTGGTAGTGCCTTTGCTTGTAGCCGGGAAGAGTGGGATACCAGGGAGTTTGGAGAAAACCCAATAGTTTCCCTGGGGAAATCCGGGGCAAACAGTAAGCCACGGTTTTCTCAAAGTTTTCAGGGAAACTCCAGTTACTGCCGGTAGGTATCTGGTCGTAGCCGTGCTGTTCCAGGTCAAGATAGGCTTTGACGTAAGGAATTTTCCGATTAAAGACTTTACCGTAGTACCAATTACTCTGGACAACGCTCCGCGGCATTTTCCTGAAGAACACTTCTGGTTGATGCCAGAGGTAATCAGACCAGACCCAGGCTCTAACGCCGTTTTTCTCTACTTGCTCTACCAGGAAATAGAAGTCATGCCACCATAACTGGTGCTGCCGCATTACTGCGTAAAGAGCGAGACTCTGGTGGCTGGCAGTTTCTTCATCCATTCCCAGGTGAAAAAATCTTGGCCGGTGGAAAAGATTGCAAACTTCATCAATCAAATCACGACAAACGGCATAGTAAGCATCGGTGGAGACACACCGGCTGTAAGGACCTAGCCAGGTGTCATGGGTAGTAGAAAAGTTAAGTTTAGGAATAGGTTCCAAGCCGAGGGTTTGCAGCCGAACCAGTTCTTTCCTTAGTTTGTTCACACTCCAAGCGCCGTTCACTGCAATTTCTGGATGGCTCTGATACTGAAGGCCATCGCCTAAATCAATTACCACCATATTCATGCCTATCTGAGCCATTTTGCCAGTAATCTTCTGCCAGAATAGTTCGTCAAACCGAAGATAGGGTCTAGCTTTCCTGATATCCAAGAGTGCTTTTAACCGGGGTGGAGAACCGCGGGGGGATTTTGCCTCTTGTTCTTCCCACATATTAAAGCTTAAATGAAGCAGATTGGCCCAAAACATTTTTCTCCTGGTTCAGTTTAATGTTATCATAATCAAAGGAGTAAAAGCCAAGTGAAGGTCCAACCAGGAGAGAAAAATGAAGGAGAAAAATTTATGGCTGGTAATCAGTTTCCTATTTTCCCTTGCCTTTGGACAGTTCTGTCTGGCTACCGACGTGGCTTTCTGGAACGAATACTCTTCTCAGAAAAAGGATGAAAATGTTTATCTTTATCTTTCCTTTAATGACCCGGAGATAAAAGAAGGAGAAGGGCAAATAGCTTCGGTAGAAGCCATCGGAGATGCTTCTTCGGAAGTTCAGGGCCGGTTCGGCCGTTGTTTAAAACTTGGCGGTAAGGGTGCGTTGAAATGCAACCCCTTGGCTATCTTTCCTGGTGGTTTTGTGGCTATTGAAGCCTGGATAAAACTGGAGAGATTGCCAGAGAAAGAAGCTATGATTGTTTTCAGGCCAGCGGAAGTGGACCGGTCAGCCATATATAACCCAGCAATAGATGTAACTAAAGGGTTTGCTCTTTTGGTTGATAACCAAGGGGCGTTGCACCTGGAAACAGTGAACTGCTTCTATGGCAATAAGACCAGAACTTCCAGTCCCCAAGGAATGGTCCCGGTAAACCAGTGGGTTCATGTGGCTGGAGTGAGTGCGGTCTTTCCTATCAGCTTCCGCCGTCTTTACATTAATGGCCAGGAAGTGACCTCTACCCCGATTGCTTGGGGGCAGGGATTGATGGTGTCCGGAGATGAAGAGAAAAAGCCAGGGCCTGTGTTCATAGGGAATAATCAGGACGGTACCGCCGGACTGACTGGATTAATTGACCAGGTAAGGATTCATCGGAATGTTTTTAAGTTTTGGCCAAAGGAAGAGACAAGTTGGTGCCAGCAGATATCGCAGCAAGAAATCCCTGATGGTTCACCATACTTTCTTCCGGAACACAAAGCTGTTATTTATCTGCCTCTGGATGGAACTTCTATCGCTGCTTCTCAGATAGAAAAACTAACTGTGAAAACTGAGAGTGGCGGATATGAACAGGGAGTCAGAAACCAGGGTTTTGCTGGCAAACTAACCATCTCAGCTGCTGGGTTGTTGCCAGTGAGAGAAGGGGCCATTGAGTTCTGGATGCAACCAATTGGCTTCAACAATCATTCGGACCGGAATGTGGGTATTATTAATGCGCCGTTCACCCTTTACATTTTTAATGGCGGTAATCCGCCCAGACCTCTTTCTCTTTATTTTCCGAAAGCTGACGGAAATCTCCACTTTGTTAATGATGGTCTGGGTACCGAATACCATCCGGGTCGTTGGTATCACATCCTTATTACCTGGAAAGACCTAATTATCACCATGTACGTTGATGGAAAAAAGGCTGGGCGAACATTGACCCAAGGCTTAGACTCAGCTTTCCGCAAGGAAGCAGCGGATGCCCTGGTGTTCAACGCTTACGGAAAAAACGCTATTGTTGATGAAGTCCGGATTTACCATAAAGCGCTTTTGCCAGAGGAGGTCGTTAATGCCTGGGCCAGGTACCGGGACAGGTCAAGGCTAATCACTGGAATTTTTGCCCCATCTGTTATCCTTGGGGGAGAATATCTTGCCAGCGATGGCTGTATCTGGCTGAGGTTCCTTCCGGAGGTACCGGAAGAGACCATAAAAGAGATTGAAGTTACCTTAAAAGATGCTAGAAACAAGGTTCTTGTTACCCGGCGGTACCGGTTAGGCCAGAAGGAGTATCCATTTGAAACCGGAAGGTTAGTTGATGGTGATTATCAGCTGGAGGCAGTGGTTGTTACTAAAGAAGGAAAAAGGTTGGCCGGTGGCTCTTTTCCTTTCGTCAGGAAGTATTTCCCTTGGGAAAACAATAAACTGGGTATTACTGAAACGATTTACCCACCGTTCCAGCCCCTAAAAACATCCGGACAGCAGGTTAGTTTAGTTGGCCGAAAGTACCGGTTTAATCGATTCGGATTACCTGAAGAAGTAGTGACCCTGGACCGCAACATCTTGGCTGAGCCGGTTGGTCTGCACTTGGTGACTTCTGGTGGTGAAACCAGCTGGAAAAACCAGACAGCCGGCTGGGAAATAGCCAAAGCCCACCAAGCAGTTTTCAAAGCCAGTGGAGAAACAGACACCTTAGGTTATCAAACAACATCAACAGTAGAAATAGAT
>JAMWDF010000063.1 GCA_023818865.1 Candidatus Omnitrophota bacterium | reverse complement strand
TTAAAGCCAGTACCAGCACATGATTGAAACAGCGGGCTTTTCACTTTCATCGCCGTATCCAGAAGAGCGTAAACAATCAGATGAGGCAAGTGACTTGTGGCCGCAAGAAGATAGTCATGCTCATTCGGCCCAAGGAGTTTCACCCTGGCTCCAAGACAACTCCAGAAGGCAACTACCTTCCTTACTGATTCCTCCTGATTTTTTCTTGCTGGGGTAACAACCACTGTTTTCCCCTGGAACAAGTTTGGTTGAGCTGCCTCCAGTCCACTCTGTTCCGAGCCCGCAATCGGATGGGAACCAACAAAAGAGTGCTTCCGGCCAAGAATTTTATTTGCTGCCTGGACAATTTTTCCTTTCACGCTGGAGACATCGGTAACTAGGAGTGACGGATTGGTTTTCGCCATTATTTCCAGGTAATGAGAAACAACACTTGGGGGAGTGGCTAAAACAACAAAGTCTGCTTTTTCAAATATGCTTTTGCTGTTGCAGACTGCTTGGTCTATCAAGCCGGCTCTCTTCGCTTTCTCTAAGGTAGACCGCCTTCGGCTGGCTGCAATGATTCTCTTAGCTACCCCTGCTTTCCGCACGTCAAGGGCAACCGAACCGCCTATCATACCCAACCCAATGACACCTATTTCCTGAAAAAGCGGCATAGCCTCACTTTTCGTTTTTTTCTTCTGTTCTGGTAATCAACTTAAAAAATTCCATGGGAAGTGGAAATACAAGAGTAGAGTTTTTTTCCGTAGCAATCTCTGTAGCTGTCTGGAGATAACGGAGATGTAATGCCTGAGGAACCTCAGCTAAAATCCGGGCTGCCTCTTTCAATTTCTCGGAAGCCTGGAGTTCCCCTTCAGCGCTAATAATCTTGGCCCGCCGGTCTCTTTCTACTTCTGCCTGGGCGGCCATTGCTCGTTTCATAGTTTCTGGTAGTTCTACTTCCTTGATTTCTACGATACTAACTTTGATTCCCCATGGATCCGTCTGTTCATCAATAATCTGCTGGAGGCGCTGATTTATCTTTTCCCGTTCAGCCAAAATATCATCAAGCTCATACTGGCCAACTACCCCTCTTAAAGTTGTCTGCGCAATCTGGATGGTGGCTACCTGATAATTTTCTACCTCTTTAATCGCTTTGGCTGGATCCATCACCCGGAAATAGACTACGGCATTAACCTTTATCGGGACATTATCTTTCGTCATCACCTCCTGGGGAGTAACATCAAAAGTCACGGTCCGGAGACTAACCTTGATCATTCTGTCCAATATCGGGATGACAAAGAAAAGTCCTGGTCCCCAGACACCGATCAACCGCCCCAGTCGGAAAATTACCCCCCGTTCATACTCATTAACCACCTTGATAGAATTGGCCAGGACAAACAGCACTACTACGGCCAGAATTATCCAGCCTCCACCCATAGCTCCTCCTTGTTTGACTTCTGCTAAATGGCCCTTTGTTAAAAGATAACACACCGCCTGGCTGAAGGACAAATAATTGTTGAAAAACTATCTGTTTCCCTTCTGCCTGAGTTTTAGATATTCAATGATGCTTTTAGCCGCTCTCTTGCCAGCGCCCATAGCACTGATTACTGTCGCGGCTCCGGTAGAAACGTCCCCACCAGCAAAGACACCTGGTACACTGGTTGCCCCTGTTTCCGGATCAACTTCAATAATTCCGTTTTTCCCAGTTTTCAACTGAGGGAAGGACAGAAGAATAATCGGATTGGGATTTTGGCCAATAGCGACAATGACAGTATCAAAATTAAACACAGTCTCTGACCCTGCCACAGGAACTGGCCGGCGCCGGCCACTTTCATCAGGTTCACCCAATTGATTTCGGAGAACCTTTACTCCAGTGACATAGCCATCTGCGTTTCCGAGAATTTCCACCGGACTCACTAAGAATTGAAAGATAATCCCCTCCTCCTTGGCATTCTCATATTCCTCTAACCGCGCCGGCAGCTCTTCTTCGGTTCGCCGGTAGAGGACCCAGACCTCATCTGCGCTTAATCTGAGAGAACAACGGGCCGCGTCCATTGCCACATTTCCGCCCCCGATGACGGCGACGCGCCGGCCAATATCCACTGGGGTATCCGCCTCTGGAAAACGAAAGGCCCCCATCAGATTAACGCGGGTGAGAAATTCATTCGCCGAATAAACCCGCAACAAATTCTCTCCAGGAATCCGAAGGAAAGAGGGTAAACCAGCCCCACTGGCAACGAAAACACTCTGATAACCAAGCCTGAAGAGATCAGGAATAGTTAAGGTTTTTCCCACGACAACATCAGTGACAATTTCTACACCGGCTTTTTTCAATTGATCCACTTCGTATGTGACTATGGATTTGGGTAAACGAAACTCGGGTATGCCGTAAACGAGCACTCCTCCTGGCCGATGTAAAGATTCAAAAATAGTAACCGAAACACCACCATTGGCCAGTTCAGCCGCGCAGGTCAACCCGGCCGGGCCTGATCCAACAACCGCTACCTTACCCTCAACCTGATCACTTGTTAAACCCTTAAATCCCACTGAATGACCATGTTCTCTGGCCCAATCTGCGGCAAACCTTTCCAGTCGGCCAATGGCTACTGGTTCTCCCTTTTTTCCAAGGACGCACAACTGTTCACATTGTGTCTCCTGGGGACAAACTCGACCGCAAATGGCCGGAAGGACGTTCTTCTGATATAAGGACTTAAAAGATTGCCGGGGCTGACCTTCTCGGATGAAACGGATGAATTCTGGGATATTAATCCCCACCGGACAACCCTGAATGCAAGCCGCCTTTTTGCATTGAAGACAACGACTGGCTTCCTGGCGCGCTTCCGTCTCACTATATCCCAGAGAAACTTCGTTGAAGTTCTTGACTCTCTCACCTGGTTTCTGTTTGGCTACCGGCACTCTTTTTCTTTTGTCCATTTTTTCTCCACTCTTGTTCGCTAATCATTGGCCAGGTAACAATCATGCCGCGAAACTACAATATGCTTCTTCCATGATTTTTCTGAACGGGGGAAATCTGTCCGGAAGTGAGCTCCGCGGCTTTCCTGTCTTCTCAGCGCTGAATTGATTATCAGGCCAGCCAGAATTAGCATGTTCTGACTCTCAAAACCGCTGGCTTCGCCAAATTCCTTCAAAAAAGCATACCGTTCCCAGTTCTGGATCTTCTCCAATGACCCGGTAAGGTCCAGCCTGTTTCTTTCTATGCCAACATGCCGCCACATCAAACTCTTGATGGAGCGTTTTAAATCATCTCGGTCAATGAGAATGTCGGCTGTTTGGGGAAATTTGTACCTGAACCTTGGCCATGGCTTTCTTGGCATGGCCTGTTGCTTAATTCTTTCCGCGACGCGGGCCCCAAATACCAGGCCCTCAAGGAGGGAATTGCTGGCTAACCGGTTGGCTCCGTGGACTCCATTGCAGGCCACCTCTCCCACAGCGTAAAGACCCTGCAGATTGGTCTCACCCCAGATATTAGTCTTAATTCCACCCATAAAATAGTGGGCAGCTGGCCTAACAGGGATGAGATCCCGGGTGATATCCAATCCATACCTTTTACAGAATTCCGCGATGGTCGGGAAACGATTTCTGATTCTTCTAGCTGGCAGATGAGTTAGGTCTAGGTAAACACAAATGCTCCCGGTTTTCTTCATCTGGTCAATGATTGCCCGGCTAACTACATCTCGCGGGGCTAGTTCTGCTGCTTCGTGATAATCATTCATAAATCTCTCTCTAGCACTGTTTCTTAGAAACGCTCCTTCCCCCCTTAAGGCCTCAGAGATCAGAAAACGGGGCGCACCTGCTAGATAAAGAGTGGTTGGATGGAACTGGAAAAACTCTAAATCACTTAGTTCAGCTCCGCACCGGTAAGCCGCTGCCTGGCCATCACCGGTAATAGCCGCTGGGTTGGTTGTTTCCTGAAAAAGCTGGCCAGCTCCTCCAGAAGCGAGCACAACGCAGTTCGTTCTTATTACTGTTAATTTGCTCTGGTCCATGTCCAAAAGAATGGCTCCGCTAATCTCCTTTTCATTCACTAGTAAGTCTACCAGGAAAATTCTTTCAGCTATCTTCACTCCAGAATCTTGAGCTTTTTTCAAAAGAAATCTGGCCACTGCCTGCCCAGTAGAGTCACCTTGGCTATGAAGCACGCGACAGCAGGAATGTCCAGCCTCCCTTCCAAACTGGAGTCGCTCCCCGGCTGTATCAAATCTGAATCCCCAACTGATTAGCTCGGCCACTCGCTTGACCCCTTCCCGTGACAGAATTTCCACTGCTAATTCATTATTCAATCCGGCTCCTGCCCTAAGGGTGTCTTCAATGTGTTTCTCCGGAGAATCCTCAAAATCCATTGCCGCAGCAATTCCCCCTTGGGCATTATAGGTACAGCTTTCCTTTATTCCATCCTTAGCGATTACCAGCGTTTTCAGTTCCCGGAGAGATAAAGCGGTCCGGAGGCCGGCAATTCCTATACCTATGATGAGGACATCAACTTCCTCCACTGGCAGCTGCTCAGTATCAAACGAAACCAGGTATTCGGGAATCATTAGGGTTTTGTTCTCCGGCTAGAGTGAAAAAATTAAATTTTCCGCCGGTGGGCAATTTTTTCCAGTGTCTCCTTCCAGAATGACTTCTCTTCTTCAGTAGCGTAATCAATAATCAAAATACCGTCCAGATGGTCACACTCATGTTGAAAACATCTCGCCAGTAGCCCGGTAGCTTCTATTGTAAATTTACGGCCGCGCTCATCCAACCCGGTCACTGTCACTTTCGAATGACGACTGATGGAGAAGAACACTTCAGGAAAACTTAGGCAACCTTCCAAATCAATTACTGGCTCTTTCTTTTCCACTAGCAAAGGATTAATTAAAGTCAAAATTTTTCCTGTTTCCGGATTTCTGGCCACAAACACCCGCTTTTTGATGCCAATCTGAGGAGCAGCCAGGCCCAGACCTTTGCTGGCTACAAGGGTCTCTTTCAGAAGGCGGACAGTTCCGCTAACTTTTTCGTTTATCTCCCTGACTGGTTCACATTTCGTTCTCAACACTGGTTCCCCGAAAGTTCTGATTCTTTTCATCTTAATGAGGTATCCATCAGTTTCATAGCGCAATACTGACCACACATGCTACAGGTATTATCTGGGGGAAAGATTCCTTTCTTCAACAGTTTTTCAAACTTCTCCGGGTTTAGCGAAATCCTTTTCTGCTGCTTCCACTGGCGTCGGAAACGCGCCCGCTCCATTTCCTGATTCCATTTCCAGGCATTCTGATTCCCCTTGGCCAGGTCAGCCGCATGAGCGGCCAACCGAGCAGCCATTAAACCATTGACTACATCCTCTACATCAGGTAAGGAAAGGTGCTCGGTAGGGCTTACGGCGCAGATGAAATCAGCGCCGTGCCAACCAGCAATCGCTGCTCCGATTGCTGCCGTAATATGGTCATAACCCGGGGCAACATCAGTCACCAGTGGTCCAAGAACATAAAAGGGCGCTCCCTCACATAGTTTCTTAGCCAGAAGAACATTAGCCGCTATCTCTGGAAGGGGAATATGCCCAGGCCCCTCTATCATTACCTGAACTCCTGCTTCCCGGGCTCGCTTAGTTAGTTCTCCCAATGTCATTAGTTCCTCAATTTGGCAGTGGTCAGTAGCATCACTCAATCCCCCTGGCCGGAAACCGTCCCCAAGGGATAAAACCAGGTCATATTTCCTGGCTATCTCCAAGAGACGGTCAAATTGTTCATACAGGGGATTTTCCTTCTGGTTGGCTACCATCCAACAAATAGTAAACGCTCCCCCGCGGCTTACTACGGACATCACCCGGGGGTACCGCTTCAGCCTTTCTACCACGCGGCTGGTAACACCGCTGTGGACAGTTATAAAAGAGACACCCTGCCTGGCTTGTTTTTCAATGGTATCAAAAATATCCTCAGGTTTCATTCGGCTAATGGCTTGATGACGGCTGACAGCAAGAACCGCGGCTTGGTAAATCGGAACTGTACCTACTGGGACTAAACTCTTTCTTAAAATTTGCTCCCGGATGAGATCTAGATTTCCTCCGGTACTCAAATCCATAACTGTATCTGTCCCAGCCAAACAGACTCTTTTCAGTTTCTCCAGTTCTAGACTTAAATTGTTGTTCACCGGCGATGTTCCAAGATTAACGTTTACCTTAGTCCGCAATCCTGAACCGATACCCAAAAATCTTTTCTGGTGCCGGGTAATTACCACTTTGCCTTCAAGCACTTTTCTAGCCAGTTCTTCAGGGGTAATAGATTCCCTCTTAGCCACTTCTTTTACTTCCGGGGGCATCCAGCCTCGCCGGACCTTATCCAAAAGTGTCAGGTTCTTCATATATGCCTTCTATCAGGAAAGTATTGCTCCTGTATTGGCTGACTGAACCAACCGCCAGTACCGAGCAAGAACTCCCTTTAAATTTTTCTCAGGTGGTCGGAACGTTAACCGTCTTCTTTCTATCTCCTCGGGGGAAATAGCCACCTCCAAGCGCCTCTCTGCCAGTTTAATCTCTATCTTATCTCCTTCCTTCACCAGCCCCAGTGGTCCACCAGCCGCGGCCTCTGGACTGATATGGCCAATACATATTCCTCTGGTTCCTCCGGAGAAACGGCCATCTGTCAGAAGAGCGACTTTTTCCCCTAAGCCCTGTCCGCTGATCGCAGAGGTAACTGCCAGCATCTCCCTCATTCCCGGACCACCTTTCGGTCCTTCGTATCTGATAATCACCACATCCCCAGCCTTGATTTTTTTCTCCAATATCGCCTCTAAAGCCAGTTCCTCAGAATCAAACACCTTGGCTGGTCCAGAAAAATATCTTATAGGCGAAGCGATCGCTGACTGTTTGATTACCGCTCCATCCGGCGCCAGATTACCAAAAAGAATGGCAATCCCACCCTCCGGAGAAAAAGGAGATTCCAGCGGCCGAATAACCTCATGGTCCCAGATATTGGCTTGGTTCACAATATCGCTTAACTGACCACTCACTGTCAGAGCATTCAGTTCCAAAAGATTCTTGCGACTCAGTTCTTTCATTACCCCAGGTATTCCTCCAGCCCGGTCAAGGTCTTCCAGATGCACCGAAGAAGCTGGGGACAATTTACAGATGTTTGGCGTGGAACGACTGAGTTGGTCAAAAATATTGAGGGACAAACAGATTCCTGCTTCCCTGGCTAACGCTGGCAGGTGAAGGACTGTATTGGTGGACGCCCCTAAGGCCATATCCACCCTGATTGCATTCCGAAAACTACTCAGCCTAACAATATCCAGCGGTTTAACCTGCTTTCTCACCAAATCCACCGCCACCATCCCTGTTCGCTTAGCTAATCTTATCCTCTGAGCCGAATTAGCCAGACAGGTACCATTCCCTGGCAGAGCCAGACCCAAAACCTCTGAGAGACAATTCATGGAATTAGCTGTGAACATTCCGGAACAACTACCACACCCGGGACAAGCACACTCCTCAATTTCTTTTAAATCTGATTCATCAATTTCGCCAGTAGAAAACCGTCCCACTCCTTCAAAGACGGAGATTAAATCCACCTTCTTGCCTGACGGTAGTTGACCAGCCAGCATCGGTCCACCGCTGATGAAGATACCTGGCAAATTTAACCGGAGCAAAGCCATCAGCATCCCTGGGACAATCTTGTCACAGCTGGCCACCAGAACCAAACCATCAAAGGCATGAGCCATAGCCATAATTTCTACCGAGTCAGCAATAACTTCCCGGGAAACTAGGCTATACTTCATTCCTTCATGTCCCATCGCAATACCATCACAAACCCCAATGGTCCGAAATTCTATCGGGGTGCCTCCGGCTAAACGGATTCCACTTTTCACCGCTTCAGTAATCTTATCCAGATGAATATGGCCAGGAATAATTTCATTCCCGGAGTTAGCTACTCCGATCAACGGCCGATTTAGTTCCTCGTCAGTGTATCCCATCGCCTTAAGAAGGCTACGCTGAGGGGCTCTAATGACTCCTTTTTTAACCAGGTCACTTCTCATGTTTTCCTCCGTTGCTTTCCCAGAAAAAAGGGTTATAGCTTAAATCGACAGAAGTTTCACCAGATCGAGATACTCCAGGGAAACCTTGGGTTTCCCTTGGACTACCTCTGATAAGGGAACAAAAGTGACCGCACCTTTCACCCAGGCAACTAAATGGCAGGTTTTGCCTGCCAATAAGCCCTCGACTGCTTTTACTCCAAGTCTGGTAGCTAGATTTCTTGAAGCACTACATGGGCGTCCCCCCCGCTGAACATACCCCAAAACAGCATAACGAACTTCCTTATCCGGGAATCGCCGGCTCAGAACCTCAGTCAGTTCCGCAGCCCGACCCGCCCCTTCAGCCAAAATGATTAGGACACTTTCTTTCCCTTTCCGGTCAGCTGATTCCACTTCTTGAAAAATGGCTTCCTCATTAGATGGTCTCTCTGGAATAAGAACTATCTCGGCTCCGCAAGCCAGCCCCACAGCCAAGGCCAAATTTCCACAGTGTCGTCCCATTACCTCAATAACGAAGGTCCGGTCATGGCTGGTGGCTGTATCCCTGATTCGGTCTATTGCTTCTACCGCGGTGTTGACGGCGGTGTCAAAACCCACCGTTATATCTGTTCCTGCAATATCGTTATCAATGGAAGCCGGAATAGTCACTACCGGAAAACCACTTGTTTCACTGAGCGCCAGAGCCCCGCGACAACTTCCATCTCCTCCGATTACGACCAGAGCATCAATCTTTGCCTCTTGGAGATTTCTGGCCGCTTGCCATCTCACTTCCGGCCGTTGAAATTCGGGGAAACGAACACTCTTCAGAATGGTACCGCCGAGATTGATTATCCCGGAAACGTGCCGGGAATTCATCACAAAAAAATCCTTCTCATAAACTCCCCGGTAACCACGTCTAATACCTATTACTTCAAGGCCATGACTGAGCGCGGCTCTGACCACTGCCCGGATTGCTGCATTCATTCCCGGAGCATCTCCTCCAGCTGTTATTACTCCAATCACTTCTGGTTTCCTTAAGGCTGTCATTTAAGACTCTCCCGGTAGTCTCTCAGAGCCTGGGCTAACTCGGGATATTTCCGGGCCAGGATAGAAACTGCCATAATCGCCGCATTCTTAACTCCCGCCCGACCAATAGCCATCGTGGCCACTGGCACACCAGCAGGCATTTGAACAATCGCCAGCAAAGCATCCATCCCCTTAATATCACTGGTGGGCAAAGGGACGCCAATCACCGGTAAAACTGTCTTGGCAGCGATCACTCCTGGCAGGTGGGCGGCCATGCCAGCGCAAGCAATAATTACTCCATAGCCCTTATCTTCTGCCTCAGTCGCAAATTTAACAGTGGAATCCAGATTCCGATGCGCTGATAGAACATAGACCTGATAGTCTACCCCAAACCTTTCTAAAATTTCTTTAGCCCCATCAAGAAAGGGTAGGTCGTTTTTACTGCCTACAATGATGGCTACTTTTTCTTCCATACCTTTACCATCCTTTCAATGGCTTCACGAAGCCTCTCCTCTGGCAGGGTAAGGGAAAAACGTACAAAGCCTTCGCCTGAAGGTCCAAAACCAACCCCAGGGGTTGCCACTACCTTGGCCTTTTCTAATAATTCTTTGACCACCGAAACTGACTGGCCAGAGGGAACCTTCACCCAGTAATAAAATGTTCCCTGAGGTAATCTACTGGACCAGCCGATACTTTCCAGACAGCTGGCAAAAAGGTCCCGCCTTCTTCGGTAACACGCCCGGAGTTCTTCTAGACAAGTCTGGGAACCGCTAAGCGCCACTGTTCCAGCTATCTGAAGGGCTTCAAAGGTGCCAGAATCAATATTTTCCTTCAGCTTACCCAGGGTCTTAATAATCTCGCGATTACCACAAACCCAGCCTACCCGCCACCCGGTCATGTTGTAACTCTTGGAGAGGGAATGAAATTCTACCCCAATTTCCTTGGCTCCAGGCAGAGAAAGAAAGCTAACCGGTCGGGAGTCAAAGTAAATCTCATGATAGGCTGCATCATAAGCAATAATGATGTTTCTTTTTCGGCAGAAAGAAATAACCTCATTCAGGTACTCGGCTGGTGCCAAAACACTGGTGGGATTGTTAGGGTAGTTCAACCACACCAGTCTGGTTCGGTCAAGGACGGCTGAGGGAACTACAGAAAAGTCGGGTAGAAAATTGTTCGCCTCAGTCAGAGGTAGGAAATAACTGGTGGCTCCGGCTAACATCGTCCCAATATGGTAAACAGGATAACCAGGCTCTGGCACCAGGCAAACATCTCCAGGGTTAAGGAGGCTTAAGGGGAGATGAGCAATTCCTTCCTTTGACCCAATCAAAACGCAAATTTCTTCTTCTGGATCAAGACTCACCCCGTCATAACGTTGGTAATAACTGGCAATCGCCTTCCGAAAAAGCAGATTTCCCTGACCAAGCGGATAACGATGATAGTGGCTGTTAGCCAAAGCCTGTTGACCGGCAGCCACAATATGAGGCGGGGTTGGCTGATCAGGGTCGCCAATTCCCAAACTGATGACATCATGACCCTGGTCTATCAATCTCTTTTTTATCCGATCTATTTCGGCGAAAAGATATGGGGGCAACTTTTCCACTTTTTCACTGGCGATTCTCATAAAGTTTCTCCTTTTTTCTTTCCGGAGATAACCTCAGACATGCTGTAAATACCTGGGGGCACTCTCCAGACAAACCTAGCCGCATCCAGCGCTCCAGCGGCAAAAGCAGATCGGTCATAACAGCGATGAACCAGTTCTACCAGTTCTCCCTTCTTCCCAAAAATAACCGTGTGTTCTCCCACCACATCTCCCAGGCGTAACGCATGAATTCCAATTTCCTCTGGTAACCTTTCCCCTGTCACCCCTTCCCGCCCAAAGCGCAAGTTTTTCTCTGGAGAAACTTCCTTGACTTCACATATTATTCTGGCCAGCTCTTTGGCTGTACCGCTAGGGGCATCTTTCTTAAAATGGTGATGCGTCTCCACTATTTCTACTTCGTAACCTCTCAGTAATTCGGCCGCTCGCCTGACAATCTCAAAAAAACAGTTAACGGCAAAACTCATATTTGCCCCGTAGACAATCGGGATAAGCTTGGCCGCCGACCTGATTTCTTCCATTCTTTCTTCGTTTAATCCAGTAGTTCCAATGACCATTGGATTTCCCAGTCTAACTGCTTCTGCTACCCGCTGGCTGGTAGCTTCCGGAGTACTAAAATCCACCACCACATATTTCCCTGCTGGTAATACCGAGGTAAGAATTACTCCTTCTTCAATCATTTTCCCCTGGAGAACGTGGCTGGGATGCTCCACCGCCCCCACTAGTAACAAGTCTTCGGCTTCTATGACCAAGTTTCTTAAAACCGTGCCCAGTCGGCCACAGGCGCCGGAAATAACCACCGGAATTCTCTCTTTTTTCATTTTTTCCCCTAGCTCTTAGGATACTCGTTGGATACAAGCCCCTAGGCCTCTTAGCTTCTCCTCAAATCTCTCGTAACCCCGGTCCAGATGGTATATCCTGGAAATTTCCGTGGTTCCCTCAGCCATCAGCCCGCCAATTACCAGCGCCG
>JAMWDF010000062.1 GCA_023818865.1 Candidatus Omnitrophota bacterium | reverse complement strand
TAGCCTCTTGAATGGTTCTACCAGCCAAAAGGTTAAACTTCTGTTCAGTGGCTCCAATCTCCACATCAGCCTGGAGAGCCACAGAATCATATCCCTGAAGCAGCGGGTAAAGGAACTCATGGAGAAAAATAGGCTGTCTGGCCCGATACCTCAGGGTGAAGTCTTCTCTCTCCAGAATCTGGGCCACTGTGAAGATGGAAGCCAAGCGGACAATTTCTTCCAGCTTTAACTTGCTTAACCACTCAGAGTTATAAACAAACTGGGTTTTATCTAAGTCAAGAATTTTCCCGACCTGCTGCTGGTACCGTTTCATATTTTCCTGAATTTCTTCTATCGCCAGCATCTTTCTGGTTTCCTTCCGGCCGGTGGGGTCACCGATCCTGGCCGTGAAATCACCAATCAGAAAGAAAATAGTATGACCTAACTCCTGGAAATCTTTAAGTTTTTTTATAGGCACAGTATGGCCGAGATGAATCTCCGGAGAGGTGGGGTCAATCCCGTACTTGATCCGCAATGGTTTGCCTTTTCTTAGTTTAGCCACCAATTCATTTTCCTCAATAACTTCTACAGTGTGCTGCTTGATTATTGCCAATTGTTTGTCAATGGGTATCATCTCTTTTCCAGTTTTACCGGGGAGTAGCTTCTGGCAATCCGCCATCTACTGGGATGGTAACCCCAGTGGTTGGTGTCTGGCGGGAGGCAAAAAATAGGACCGCGTTAGCCACCTCTTCAGCGGTTACATTAACCTTCAGGAGATTGCGCTGCCGATAGTACTCCTTCAGCCCGGATTCGTCCAAGCCTCGGGAACGCATCCTTTCTGGTCCGATTGTCTGCCATAGTCCAGAGGGCCTATTCTTATCAGAAAAGACAGCATCCGGGGCCACCATATTCACCCGGACATCAAAAGGCGCCAATTCCAAACTGGCGATTCTGGCTAACTGATGCCCGGCGGCTTTGGTGGCGCTGTAAGCGCCAAAGCAAGCACCTGGTGCAAACACATTCTTGGTAGAAATAACGATGATATCTCCGCCAGTCGCCTGTCTTTCAAAATGTCTAGCCAGCTCTCGGAGAAGAAGAACAATGCCTTCCAGATTGACCCTTTCCAGCTTCCGGAAATCCGAAAAATTCATATCCTTCAGGCTGGAAACATGAGCGATACCAGCATTCAGCACCGCAATGTCCAGCCGGTCAAAATGGCTCACCACTTTTTCCACCCCGGCCGAGACAGAAAACTCATCGGTAACATCCATCACTCCGCCGGCTACTTTTTCTCCAAATTCCTTCTGAAAATCGGCCAGGAGATTTTCCAGACCTGGCCCTGGCAGGTCAGTCAGAAACACTCGGCTATTGGCTTTGAGGAATTTCCGGCAAATGGCTCCGCCGATTGCGCCGGCGGCTCCGGTTACCAAAGTAACCCGATTCTTCAGATCATAAACACATTCAGGCAAAGGCAGTTTTTCTACCATAAGTTTTACTTTACTCTGTCTTTTTCCTTGACTTTTCCGCCTGTTGGAGATAAAATTCATAAGCTTCTTTAGGCTTATATCCCTGATGAACCACCAGTCTTACCGCGGCAATCATAGCAGAAGGATTAGCTGCCTGGAAGATATTCCTCCCCATATCCACCCCAGCGGCTCCGGCCTGGAGCGCTTGGTAAGCCATAGTCAGGGCATCCAGTTCTGGTATCTTTTTCCCGCCAGCGATGACAATGGGTACTGGGCAGGAAGCAGTCACTGTCTCAAAATCATCAGCGCAATAGTAAGTTTTCACCAAAGTAGCGCCGAGTTCCGCGCAGATGCGACAAGCCAGCCGTAGATAACGGGCATCCCGGGTAAGTTCCCGACCAACTGCGGTCACAGCCAAAGTGGCGATTCCATAACGAGCGGTAGCGTCTATTAGCCTGGTAAGATTGTTGACTGTCTGGGTTTCATACTCCCCGCCAATGAATACCTGAACAGCTACAGCCGCTGCATTTAGCCTGATGGCTTCTTCTATATCCAACGCCAGATGTTCATTAGATAGTTCCTTCAAGATGCTTGGACCTCCGCTGGCTCTCAAGACAATCCCGCCAGAGAATTCCGGGGGGATAATTGAACGGAGGATACCCCGGGTAAGCATAAGACTGTCTGCCCACTTCAATAGGGGAAGAATAGTTATATCAACCCTTTCCAGCCCTGTAGTTGGTCCCTGGAAGTAACCATGGTCAATCGCTAACATCAGGCTTTTTCCAGTCCGGGGACGGAAGATGCGAGCCAATCGGTTTTTCAATCCCCAATCAGTGTTATGGCAACCTTTTACAGAAAAAACTTTATTTCTCTGTGGTTGTTCGGGAAAGAAATTCTTTTCTTCTCGGCTATCTTTCTCTGGCATTTATCCCCCCCTGTAAAAATAACAATGCTAAGTTAAGTTAAAACATTTTGAGGTTAGGGTCAAGCGGCGCTTATCTTTTGCGTTAAATTAAAGATCGGTCTATAATGGCTTAGGAACTTCTTGGGTGAAATTCTACCAGTCAATAATAGGAAACTAACGAAAGGGGAATAATGATTGCCAAATTTTTCCAACCAGAAAGTGTAGCGGTGGTTGGAGCTTCCAGGGAAGAGAGTAAACTGGGGTATCGGATATTGAAAAATGTCATAGAAGCTGGCTTCCCCGGAAGGATTTACCCGGTCAACCCGAAGGCAGATGAAGTCTTAGGTTTGAAATGCTATCCTGATATCACTTACCTACCAGAAACACCTGATTTGGCAGTGATAGTCATTCCTTCTGGTCTGGTAGTGGAGGTAGTGAGACGATATGGCCAGAGGGGTGGGCGGGCAGTGATAGTTATTAGCGCTGGTTTTAAGGAAGCAGGCGAAGAAGGCAAGCGGCGAGAAGAAGAGTTGGTGGCTACCTGCCGTCAGTATGGGGTCCGGTTGATTGGTCCTAACTGTCTTGGCTTGATGGACACTAGTTCCAAACTCAACGCTTCTTTTGCTTTTGATATGCCTTTGCCAGGTAACATTGCTTTCATCTCTCAATCAGGTGCTTTAGGCACCGGCGTTCTGGATTGGTCATTAAAGGAAGAAGTCGGGTTTTCCAAATTTGTCAGTGTTGGCAATATGGCTGATGTTTCCGAAGGCGACCTCTTAGAATTTCTGGCTGATGACCCAAACACCAGGGTGATCTTAGTGTATTTGGAGGGAGTAAGAGATGGCTGCCGGTTTCTCCGGGTTGCCAGGCAGGTGACCAGAAAGAAGCCGGTGATTGTAGTTAAATCAGGGAGAACCTCTGCTGGGCTGAAGGCTGTTTCTTCCCATACCGGTAGCCTGGCTGGTTCGGATGCAGCTTTTCAGGCAGCTTTCAAACAGGCGGGAGTATTACGGGCTGGGTCTGTCCAGGAGCTTTTTGACTATTCCCTTGCCTTCGCTTATCAACCAGAGATGACCGGACAGCGGATAGCTGTGGTCACCAACGCTGGTGGGCCTTCAGTCATGGCCGTAGATGCAGTGGAAAGGGCTGGTTTGAAACTGGCAGTTCTCTCAAAGGAAACAAAAGACAAATTGAAAAGTTTTCTGCCGGTAGCGGCTAACACGGCCAACCCGGTGGATGTCCTAGGCGATGCGCTGGCGAAACCTTACGGACAGGCTTTAGAAACTGTGGCTAACGATTCTTCGGTAGATGCCCTGGTAGCCATCCTCACCCCTCAGGTGGTCACCCAGCCAAGAGAGTCAGCCGAGGAGGTAGCCAGGGTAGCCAGAAGTTTTAGAAAACCGGTGGTGGCTTGTTTCATGGGCGGCAAAAGGATTGAACCAGCCAACCAGATTTTAGCTGAGAAGAAAATTCCTAACTATCCTTTTCCGGAAAGGGCGGTGATGGCTTTACAGGCTCTCTCTTATTACCACCGGCAGCGAACCAGAGAAGTCGGAGAGAAACTAACAGTCTCCCCAGATTCTAACCGGGTCAAGGCCATTTTCCAGTCAGCCAAGGCTCAGGGCGGGATTTTGGGTGATGGTGATAGCCGGGAGGTGTTGGCTAGTTATGGCATTCCGGTGATTCCTTCGCTGCTCACCACAAGCGCTAAGCAGTGTGGAGAAATTGCCAGAAAGGTAGGCTTCCCGGTAGTCTTAAAACTGGTTTCTCCGGATATCCTTCACAAAACTGAAGCTGGAGCAGTTCGCCTTGGCATTACCACCAAGAAACAGGCGGAAAAAGCTTACCAGGAGATGATAGAAAAGGCGCAGCAGTATCATCCAGGAGCCAAAATAATTGGGATTCAGGTCCAGAAGCAACTGGAAAAAGCAGTAGAAGTAATTATCGGAGTGAGTCAGGACCAGCAGTTTGGCCACCTGGTGATGTTCGGATTAGGTGGAGTGTTGGTGGAACTGATGAAGGATGTTACTTTCCGGGTGATTCCGATTACCAGCAGCGATATTGAGGAGATGCTGGAAGAAGTGAGGGGGATAAAACTCCTCCGGGGTTTTCGGAATACCCCGCCAGGCGATATAGAAGCAGTTAAGGATGTCCTCTTGCGGGTATCTTGCCTGGTGGAAGATTTTCCGGTGATCAAAGAGCTGGATATCAACCCGCTGATGGTCTTTCCCCAAGGGAAAGGGGTTTTGGCAGTGGATGCGAGAATAGCGTTGAATTTTTCCTTAACAGAAACGGAGGCAAAAGAAAAATGAAAAATGGGAAATATCAGGTGGCGATTGTTGGCGCCGGGGGTATTGCCCGTTGGGCCCATATGCCTGGCTGGCAGAAACAAGATGACGTGGAGATACTGGCGGTGGCTGACCCCGATTGGGAAACCGCCCAGAAATTTGCTGCTGATTTTAATATCCCGCATGTTTTCACTGAGTACCAGAAGATTGCCGAGATGGACCAGGTGGATATTGTGGATGTTTGCGCGCCTAACTCAGTCCATTGCCCAGCTAGTGTCTCTGCCCTTCTTTCCGGCAAGCATGTTCTCTGCGAAAAACCGTTGGCTGTGAAAAGTTCTGAGGTGATAGAGATGATAACAGCGGCCAACCAAACAGGTAAGAAACTCATGTGTGCTCAGCACCAGCGGTTCAGAAAGGAAAGCCGGGTGGTGAAAGACCTGATTGATGATGGGGTTTTTGGTGAGATTTATTTCGCCCAGGCCCAGGCATTAAGAAGGCGGTCAGTACCCGCTAGGCCAACGTTTATCAAGAAAGAACTCTCTGGCGGCGGACCTCTGCTGGATATTGGTGTGCATATTCTTGACCTGACTTATTGGTTTATGGGTTGTCCGAAAGTGGCTTCGGTAAAAGGGGTAACTTTTACCAAATTAGCCAAGAGAGAAGATGTTCACGGACTATGGGGAGAATGGGACAGGCAGGCTTACGATGTAGAGGATTTTGCCGCTGGTTTTATTCGGTTTACCAATGGAACGGCTATTTCTCTTTCCTGCAGCTTTCTGGCTAACATTACTGTTATTGAGGACTTTTCCACTATTCTCTATGGCACCCAAGCCGGGATTCACTGGCCAAATGGGAAATTAGCCACGGAGAAAAACGGGGTGCTGCAGGATATAGAACTTCATATTCCTCAACATCCAGAAGTCAGACCCCACGCGGAAGAAATCCGAGTTTTCCTGGAATGCGTCCGAGAAAACAAACCGGTGCCGGTGAAGCCAGAAGAAAGCCTGGAAGTGATTAAGATGCTGGAAGGGATTTATCAGAGTGCTGAAACTGGACAGGAAGTTATTTTTGCCCCGGCTGGTTAGAAAATAGGGGAAGGGAAACATATCTTTAGCCTTTGTCCAAAAAGGAGGCAGCTGTGATTGAGAACATTCGCTGGTTGGGTCATGCTTCCCTGTTGTTGATGGTGGGAGAAAAGCAGGTTTATGTTGATCCTTGGAAACTGAAGAATCCTCGCCCAGCCTCCCTGGTTTTAATCACCCACGAACACTTTGATCATTGCAGCGGGGAAGATGTAGAAAAAATTGCCACTGGTGAAACTCCGGTGATAGGACCAGAAAGTGCCCTGAAAAAAATTAAAGTGGGCCATTTAATTCCTTTAAAACCCAGGGAGAAATATGACTTTGGCTGGTTGCTGGTAGAAGGAATTCCGGCCTATAACCTGAAAAAAGAGTTTCATCCCCAAAGCCGGGGAGACCTGGGCTACTTGCTGATTTGGTCTGGTAAGTCAATCTATATCGCTGGGGATACCGATTTTATCCCGGAAATGAAAGACATTCATCCGGAGATAGCCATCGTCCCGGTGGGCGGAACTTATACTATGGATGCCGCTGAAGCTGCCGAGGCAGTAAAGGCGATGGTGCCCAAAATAGCCATTCCCATCCATTTCGGGGATATTGTTGGGTCAAGACGGTCAGCTGAAGAGTTTCAGCGATTGGTAAAAGAAGCAGAAGTAAGAATTATCTGAAGGACAAAAGAATGCCTGAGGCATCTCTTGACAGCTAAGAGATACTGGGGTAAGATTATACTGGAAATGGGAAAATATTGGCCCTTCTGGTGTTATTTAAGGCAAGAGGAGTCTGGTATTCCCAAGAGACCAGACCAGTCTACTATGGGGTTGTTCCCTCTCTTTTTCTTCCTGGCTGAAAAGCACTTGACAGAGTTGACCAGGTATGCTATAGTTAGAGTAGAGTGAAAATTGTCAGGTGATGTTTTGCCTGACAGAGTTAAAAGGTAACTCTGAAAGGAGGTGAGGAAAAGTATGAAAAGGAAAGGGTTCACCTTGATTGAGTTGCTGGTGGTCATCGCCATCATCGCGATTTTAGCCGCGATGTTACTGCCAGCACTCGCTAGAGCCCGGGAACAAGCCAGGCGGGGTGTCTGTATCTCCAACTTAAAACAGATTGGCTTGGCGCTGAAGATGTATAGCCAGGATTATGACGAAAACTTCCCTTTCAACGAGTCCACGACACCGCCCACAAGTACTTACAACTATGACGGGATGGATGCGACCAAGTGTTTCAGCCTTTTGATGGGTCAGCTGAATATCCAGACCCCGGATGTGGAAGGGGTAGTTTATCTGAAAGACCCGGCGCTCTTTGTTTGTCCCAGCTCAGCTGACACCAAGTCAGACTCAGGGGTAGCCAACTGGGGTAACTGCTCCTACGCCTATGGTTGCGCTCTCCATGAACAGGTGGCTGATACTACCTGCATCGTCGTGGATAAGTGGACGACAACCAAGAACGCGATTCTCAACAATGCTACTGCCCTGGCTACAAGTGATAACCACGGCACCGATGGAGTGAATGCTCTCTATGTTGGCGGGCATGTGGAATGGATACCAACCAGGAAATCTGGAACATCTTGGTATCTGGCAAAGGAGAAACTGCCGAACATCATCGGTCAGACTTTCACCGCCACTATGTCCGGTCCAGTCTTAAATCCTTATTAATGGAATGAAGCAGAAAATGGTCGGGAAAATTTTAAGGAAAGGAGGTGAAAGAAAATGAAGAAAGGATTCACGCTCATTGAGTTGCTGGTGGTCATCGCCATCATCGCGATTTTAGCCGCGATGTTGCTGCCAGCACTCGCCCGGGCAAGAGAACAGGCAAGACGGTCAGTCTGCGTCTCCAACTTAAAGCAGATCGGTCTGGCTCTGAAGATGTATAGCCAGGACTATCGGGAGTACTTCCCGATTGTTGGACCGATGAGCGCAGATGAAACGTCAGCCGGTGTGCCTCTGGCACTCCTTTATCCTCAGTATGTCTCGGCGCAAAAGACCTTCATCTGTCCCTCTGACCTTGGACATAAGACCTCTTCCAGTGCCACCTCCCCGCTTAGTGATGTAACCGGTGGCACGGCTGATGTCGGTCTTTCTTACGCCTATGGCCAGTATATGAACGAGGAGATAGATGTTGATACTGTTATCGTGGTGGATAAGTCTGGGGGACCAGGTACTGCCTGGAACCAAGCTCTGGCAACTGAAGCCGCCAAGGGTTTGACTGGTGGTACTGGCAACACTGTTAACCACAAGGGTGATGGTGTCAACGCCTGCTATGTTGGTGGCCATGTGAAATGGGTGCCAGTGGGTAAGATTGCGGAGATGATTCCCAACAAGGCTAATGGTGGGACTGGGACCTGTGGGAAACTCATTAACCCGTAATCTTTAAGCCAAAAAAAGAAACCAGGGACCCCCTGCCGGAAAAGGCAGGGGGTTTCCTTTTTTGAGGAAGAGCCCATTGGGTGTGATAAAATCAGTCAGGGTTAAGGCGATGAAGAAAGAGAAACTGAAAGCTTATTCTAAGCGAGTAAACTTTTGCCTGAACTGTTAAGAGCAATGACTGGCTTTCTCCTAAGTTTCTATGGCGCTTTGCCTCTGGTCTTCTCTCGGCTCTTGGATGACATTTTCCTTCTGCCCAAACAGGTTTTTCTTTATGCCGGCGCTACTGTTTGTTTCCTTTTTCTTGTTTCTAGCTGGCAGAAAAAAGGAGTAATCTTCTTAGGTCCCTTTTTCTGGCCGCTACTCTTAATTGTTCTGGCTAGGTTTGTTTCCATTTTTCCGGCAGTCAACAAACACGCCACAGCTAGTTCTGTGGCTGAAGGGTTAAGTTTTCTGGTTCTGGTCTTAGGGATAACTGGATATCTCCAGGAGACAGAACCGGAAAAAAGAAGAAGGTTGTTTTTTCTCCTTGTTTCTGTCTCTTTGCTTGTCTGCCTTTACGGATTTTTTCAGTTGGCTGGTTTTGATTTTTTCCCCTGGGAAGTGCCAGCTGGAAGCCAGAGAAGTCTTCTTTCCACCTTAGGCCGCAGGAATTTCACGGCAGAATACCTGGTGGCAGTTTTACCTTTTTCTTTTTTTCTTTTGGTGACAGAAAAATCCTTAGGAAGGAAGATTTTTTTTCTGGTAACTGGTTTGGTTGGTCTTTTGGCTCTGGCGCTTTCTTTTACCCGGGCAAGTTACCTAGGCTTAGCCGGAATGTTGCTTTTCTTATTACCTTTTTTCAAGAAGAAGCCTAACTTCCAAGTTGTAATCTTTCTGGCCCTGGTCAGTCTGTGGCAAAGCAGCCAGGCTCAGGTGATGAAGTTTGACCCGACCAGTGGGAAAAGCCGGTTGTTAATCTGGAAAGCCAGCCTGGCAATGTTTCAGGCAAGACCTTTCCTTGGCGTAGGGGCAGGCAATTTTGAGTTTGTTTACCTACCTTATGCGAAAAAAGTGAACGGTCTTGTTCCAGTGGGAGAAAGGGTGGCGAATGCCCACAACGATTATCTGGAAGTGGCTGCGGAACAGGGGTTATTGGGGCTGGTGACTTGGCTCTGGCTGGTAATATGTTTTTTCCAGGTAGGATTAAAAGGACTGGCTATCCGCAAGAAAGATGAGCGCTTACTCCTGCTGACAGTGATGGCTTCCACCACCGGGATACTGGTTAATTCTCTGGCTGCTTTCCCTCTGGAAAACCCGGCTGTAGTTCAGATATTAGCCCTTAACCTAGCCGTGGTTTCTTTCTTATCCCAGGAAAAACCGCCAGTTTTTTCCGGTTACTTAAAACCAGCCATGGCAAGAATCATTTCCACCCTGGTTTGCCTAGTTTTTTTTGTTTGCGCTTCAGCCAGCCTTTCTGCCAGTTACTTACTGAAAAAATCCCGCCGGTTGATAAACCTGGCTGGCCAGACAGCCAACGCGCTTTTCTGGGCGTTAGCCGAAAGGAATGGCCGGTTGGCAGCTGCTTTCAATCCTTACTCCCTGGAAGCCCATTTCCATCTGGGGAATATTTACCTGTCTGGTAATTATCCTGCTTATGCCCGGGATGAGTTTGCTACTGGGCTCAAGATAGCGCCTTACTCTGATGCAGTGGCTAACAACCTGGGTATTTCTTACCACCGGTTGAACCAATTGGCAGAAGCAGAAAAGTATTATCTTTATTCTCTTGAGCTGAATGAGAAGCGGCCGGAGACCTACAACAATCTGGGTTCTCTGTACTTGGAACAGGAGAAAAAAGAAAAAGCCATAGTCTGTTTTCAGAAGGCTTTAAGACTTGACCCAACTTTTTCTCTGGCGAAAGAAAATCTGGAAAGAGCCTTACTGGAGAAATGAACCAGAACCGGCTTTGGGTAGTGGGCATTTTTGTCGTGGTCGTGGCTGGTTGCCTGGTTTACAGCAATAGTCTGAAAAATAAGTTTTGCTATGATGACCTGGCCACTATTCAAACCAATGTGTTCATCCGGTCATTTAAGCATTTTGCCGGGCTTTTTCGGCAGGATTATTTTATTTTTTCAGCTGAGAACAGTTACCGACCAGTGGTGACTTTAACCTATTTACTTGATTACGCTGTCTACCAGGAGAGACCCTGGGGATATCACCTAACCAATGTAATTCTTCACGCGGCCTGTGCCGGCCTGGTGGCTTTTGTTTTGGGGACTATTATTTCCAGGGAACTTGGTTTGGTCACCGGGTTACTTTTTGCGGTTTTCCCTGTAAATACTGAAGCAGTCAACGCTGTTTCTTTCCGAGAGGATATCCTGGTTGTTTTCTTCGGGCTGCTCTCTTTTCTCTCTTACCGCCAATGGAGAAAAAGGCGTACCAGCTTCTGGCTGGCTGGTTCATGCCTATTGGTTTTCCTTGCCTGCCTTTCCAAAGAAAACGGGGTGGTGATTCCTTTTATTATTCTGGGCTCTGAACTGATTCTTCCCGGAAAAAATACTTTTCCAGGCTGGAAAAAGCCAGTCTTAGTCTACTCGATAGCTCTGGCTGGCTATGGCTTGCTCCGGTTTGTCTTATTCCCTGGTTCAGGCAAAGAAACGGTTGGCTGGTTAGCAGGAAGTTGGCTGATGAGTTTACTTAATGTTCCGCTGGTTTACCTAACTTACTTCAAGAAACTACTTTTCCCTTATCCGCTGATGGCTGATTACCCCAGCGACTGGGCGACAACCTTTTCCTGGTCTTTGGCAGGCCAGTCTCTAGCCGGGATAGCTCTTATTGTTTTTCTTCTGATAATTACCTGGCGGAAGAACCGAGTAATCTTCTATGGCCTTTTCTGGTTGCTTTTAAGTCTTTTACCTACCAGTAATATTGTTCCTATCTTCAATCCCTTTGCCGAGAGATACCTTTACCTGCCAGGGATTGGTTTCTTGTTAGTGGTGGCTACCGGATTGGCGCGGGTGAAAAAAACGGTTGGGTGGGCCCTGGGGTTATTTCTGGTGACTGGTTATGCTACCTTGACTTACCAGCGTAATCCTGACTGGAAAGACGACCTTTCTCTCTGGTCAAGAACTATCTCGCAGATGAAGCAGCCAACAGCCCGGGCTCATATCGGTCTGGGTTACGGGTTAGTTGAAAAAGGGGAGTTGAAAGCCGGGGAAGAACAATTCCGGAAGGCTGTAAATCTCAGGCCAGCCATGGCTCAAGCGCATTTATCCCTGGCTGATGTTCTGGCTGATCAGGAACGCTGGCCAGAAGCTGTAAAGCACTATCTGCTGGCCATAAGGCTTGAACCTCGCCAGGCCGTGGCTCACCACAACTTAGCCTTTGTCCTGGAGAAGGCCGGTTACCTGAAGGAAGCCTGGCAGTATTACCAGACGGCGATTAAGCTAAATCCATTTTATGCCCAGGCTTACTTTAATCTCGGGAACCTGATGGCAAAAATTGGCCAAGAGAAGGAAGCCGAAGAAGCCTACAGAAGGGCTGTAGAGAGCTATCCCGGATACGCAGAAGTTTACTACAACTGGGGGAATCTTCTTCTCCAACAAGGGAAACTTCCTGAGGCAGAAAAACTTTACCA